>JAYTRW010000484.1:0-25861 GCA_043745985.1 Methylotenera sp. | reverse complement strand
AAGTTATAAAGGCTGGCTTGAATCGCCTGTTCAACCTCTGAATCCAATGCGCTGGTGGCTTCATCTAACAATAAAATCGGCGCATCTTTTAACATGACTCGTGCAATCGCGATACGCTGACGCTGGCCGCCTGAGAGCTTCACTCCGCGTTCACCAACGTGTGCATCATAAGCTGTGCGGCCTTTTGCATCTTGTAGCGATAAAATAAATTCATGCGCTTCAGCCCGCTTGGCAGCGTTAATCATCTCAGCTTCAGTGGCATCGGGGCGACCGTATAAGATATTGTCGCGTACACTTCTATGTAACAGGGAGGTATCTTGCGTGACCATGCCGATGTTCTCACGCAGACTGTTTTGTGTCACATGACTCACATTTTGATCGTCAATCAAAATACTGCCACTTTCCACCTCATAAAATCGTAATAGCAAATTGACAATGGTAGATTTACCCGCGCCAGAACGACCGACCAGCCCAACTTTTTCGCCTGGCTTGATGTTTAAGTTAAGATCATTAAGCACTACTTGACTACTACCATAACTGAAATCTACTGCTTCAAATTTAATCCCACCATGCTTAACTTGTAACGGTTTTGCATCTGGTGCATCGCTAATATTGTTGTACATTGTGAGCGTATTCATACCATCTTGCACGGTGCCGACCTGCTCATATAAAGAGGTCATCTCCCACATAACCCAGTGTGATATACCGTTTAGGCGCAACGACATGGCAGTTGCCGCAGCCACGCCACCTACCGAAACTTGCCCCTTACTCCATAAATACAATGCACTTAAACCCGTTGCAATAATCAACAACATATTTAACGCATGATTGATGATTTCCACCATACTCACTAGTTGCATTTGCGCATGCACTGTGCCGATAAATTCCTGCATAGCATCTTTTGCATATGAGCCTTCGCGACCAGCATGACTAAACAATTTCACCGTACTGATATTGGTATAAGCATCTGTAATGCGCCCTGTCATTAGGCTACGGGCATCAGCCTGCATGCGTGATGTTTTGCTTAAACGCGGTACAAAGTAACTTAAAGAGGCAACGTAAGACACCAGCCAAACTAAAAATGGAATGGCAATCAGCGAATTAAAATAAGCCACTATGCCCACCATGCTGCCAAAATACACGACAACATACACCATAATATCGGCCACAATAAACCACACATCGCGCACTGCAAGTGCGGTTTGCATGACTTTTGCAGAAACACGACCAGCAAATTCATCTTGGTAAAAACTCATGCTTTGATTCAACATTAAACGGTGGAAATTCCAGCGCATACGCATAGGGAAATTAGCCGCCAATGTCTGATGCTTAAACATGGTCTGCATCACAATAAAGAACGTACTCAAGATTAAAATGACGGCTAAAACGCCTAAATCTGATGTGTACTGTTGCCATAATAAATCTTTCGGCACATTACTTAGCCAATCAACAATTTTTCCCATCATGGCAAACAAGGCTGCTTCAAATGCAGCAATTAAGCCTGTAAAAATCGTCATACCTAATAAATATGGACGTAAACCTTCCGTGCAAGCCCACGCAAACGTCCAAAAGTTTTTGGACGGCGTGGTGATAAATGTATCGGGAAAAGGGAGAGCTAGGTTTTGAAACCATTTAAACATGTGTATTCAATTCAAGTAATTTTTTCATTCATTAAAGTATCAATTTAGCTACTCTCTATCCAAAATATGAAGAAAGAGAATTAAGAGCAGTTTAGCTTTTAACAATCGTACAAACTGCCTCAGCTGCGATACCTTCGCCACGGCCAGTAAAGCCTAGTTTCTCGGTAGTCGTGGCTTTAACATTAATTTGTGTCACATCAACAGCACAGTCTGCGGCAATATTGGCGCACATTTGCACCGTATGTGGTGATAACTTTGGCGCTTCGCAAATCACTGTCGCATCAATATTATTTACCACATAGCCTTTAGCTTTTAATAAGGCAAAAACATGGCGTAATAATTCACGTGAATCTACACCTTTAAATTTATGATCACTAGGCGGAAAATGTTTACCTATATCACCCAAGCCCGCAGCGCCGAGCAAGGCATCGCATATCGCATGCAACAATACATCAGCGTCTGAATGACCATCCAAGCCTTTTTCAAATGGAATCTCAACCCCGCCGATAATGCACTTTCTACCAATGACTAATTGGTGCACATCAAACCCATGACCGATACGCATATTCATATTCTCATCAATTCATTTATTAAGACTGATTGTCTAAGAGTGCAGACAAGACTACTAAATCTTGCGGATAGGTCACTTTAAGATTCCGCAACTCACCTGTCACCAATTTAGGCTTTAAACCCAAAGCCTCAATCGCTTCAGCCTCATCCGTTGGCGTGCCATTAAATTCAGCTAGCGCCTTTTTCAGTGTGGCATAACGGAACATTTGTGGCGTTTGCGCTTGCCATAAATCATTACGTGGAATAGTGGATGAAACGCGCTGCTCATCATCTGCACGCTTCAATGTATCTGCCAAAGGCATCGCTAATAAGCCACCTACGGCATCATTTTCCAGCGTATTTAATAATTGATTTAGCAGTAGATTACTTAAACCTGGCCGTGCTCCATCATGTACCAAAATCCAATCATCATCCACAACTTGGCTCTGAATGGACTCTAAACCATTTAAAACCGTGCCTGCACGAGTATCTGCCCCGCAATAATGCACTTGCAGCTTGTTACTAGAGTGCAAATAAGTACTACACCAATGCACATCTTCTTGGTTAATAAGCACATGTATTGTGCTTATTCTAATCGACTGATCAAACACTTTGATGACATGCTGAATTAATGTTTTGCCATGTAAGTTTAAATATTGTTTGGGTGCATCTGTCCCCATGCGACTGCCATTTCCAGCCGCAGGAATAATCACATGAAAACGCGCCATATTTAAAGCTGAGGTAGTTGAATTGTCATGCTTAAATTTTAACATAGTGAACCAGAGTTAGACTGAAACAAATACTAGACTGATAAAAGCAAGAGTTGAATTTTCAACAGTTAAAGATTTTAAGGCACAGATTTTGCACAGGTGTAATTAACAACACTAACTTGAGTCAATTTAACATGTTAATGAATGCAAAAACGCTTGCCGACAACTCAATACAGCCCATTAAAAATGATAATAAATTTAAAAAAAGTCAAAGCCCCATAGCGCCTAATTTATCTGAAAAAATATTTTCGATAATCTCTTCTTCATACGCCATTAATAAACATATTGATTTTTATAACTGGCTACAAACCAGTGTGGCTGAGGTTTTACCGCACAATATGCTACTGGCTTGCTGGGGTGATTTTGAAAATAACTCACAAAAATTTAACTTTAATTATGATGTCGCTTCAAATTTGGCAAACATCCGCACACAAGCTTTGTTTGATAGCCCAGAAAATACTGATGGCCTGATGCGCCAGTTGCACAAGTCTTGGTTGGCCAATAATAAGCGATGGCTGACTGTCAATAATCTTGACAACCTCGACGTAAATGACGAAATTAAATCTAAACTTCCTGAAATATTTGGCGAATTTAAATCATTGCTCGTCTATGGCTTAAGTGACTTGCGCGCAAATAACGATTGTCTGTACGTTTTTTTTAGTACAGATACCACGTTTAATGTGCAAGATTCATTAATGGGGCTGCTTATGCCGCAGATAGATAACGTACTTAGAAAAATTCAGCATATTGAACCAGTCGACATTTCAGAAGCTGAAAGCGTTTCTGTGATTAAATCGTATAATCTGAGCACGCGCGAATTAGAGATTATTGATTGGGTAAAACAAGGTAAGACCGATAGCGAAATCGCAATGATTTTGTACATCAGCCAAAATACGGTAAAAAGTCATTTGAAGCATGTGTTTGGAAAGCTGAACGTCACGAGACGAGCGCAAGCTGTCGCTAAATTAAGCTACAATTAAATTTATCGCACCATTAATTTGGTGCGATAAATTTAAAAGAATCAACAATCAATCATCGGCACTAGCTGCAATCTTATGTATGCTTAAATCTGCACCGTCAAACTCCTCTTCCTGACTTAAGCGGATTCCAATTAACTTCTTGAGCGTGCCGTAAACTAGCACACCGCCAATGAGCGCAATAACAATACCCAAGCCAGTACCTAAAAGTTGTGACATAAAACTGATGCCATCAGCGCCACCGCCTGTACCACCAAGCGCTTTTGCACCAAAAATACCAGCAGCAATACCACCCCAAGCACCGCATAAACCATGCAACGGCCATACGCCTAATACATCATCAATTTTTAAGCGGTTCTGTGTCAATGTAAACGCCCAAACAAACAGCATGCCTGCAACGCCACCAGTCACTAATGCGCCTAGAGGATGCATAATATCTGAACCTGCACAGACCGCGACCAAACCTGCTAATGGACCATTATGCACAAAGCCAGGGTCGTTTTTACCCATCACTAAAGCCACCAACGTACCGCCAACCAGCGCCATAAGTGAGTTAACTGCGACTAAACCAGAAATGCCTTGTATTGATTGTGCGGACATCACATTAAAACCAAACCAGCCAACCGTGAGTATCCATGCGCCTAATGCTAGAAATGGAATATTTGAGGGCGGATGCGCATGTAAACGACCATCTTTACTATATCGGCCTTGGCGAGCACCTAGTAAAATCACGGCTGCAAGTGCAATCCAACCACCCATCGCGTGAACAACCACTGAACCTGCGAAATCATGAAATTTAGCGCCAAACGTAGTTGCAAACCAATGTTGAATGCCAAAATGATTGTTCCAAGCAATGCCTTCAAAAAACGGATAAACAAAACCTACAATTAAAAAAGTGGCTGCCAATTGTGGGTTGAATTTAGCGCGTTCTGCAATGCCACCAGACACGATGGCTGGAATCGCTGCAGCAAAGGTTAAAAGAAAGAAGAATTTAACTAATCCGTAGCCATTTTTCGCAGCTAACACCTCTGCACCACTGAAAAAATTGACACCATAAGCGATGCTGTAACCAATAAAGAAGTAAGCAATGGTAGAGACTGAAAAATCCACCATGATTTTCACTAGCGCATTTACCTGATTTTTCTTACGAACTGTACCAACCTCTAAAAATGCAAAACCCGCATGCATAGCAAGCACCATAATGGCGCCTAGCAATACAAACAATACGTCATTTGACGAAACTAATGCTTCCATTTCTCAATTTCCCCTATGGTTTTCTAAAAAATTACTCAGGAAGATAAAGCAAATAGCGCGCCAACATTTAAACCATTGATTTTACGAGTTTATTAGTTTGTGGGGTATGGCAGAAAGCACCTAAATAGTGCTAGCCGTGGTGCATTGCACTATTTAAGTGCGAAGTTGGTAATGATCGATTGATATTTTACTTAAAGCAGAATGTTCCCTGAGCCATCTTTCAGCACCATGCTACTTGCGTCAGGATTACCAATCCAAAAATGATAAAACTCACGCACCACCACTAAAAACAAGCGCCTATTATTTTTAATATTGAATAGCGGCAATGTCAGATCAACTGCTGTTCGATAAGATTTATGATTTTTCAATGGTGCATTTTTCAAACGCACCAAGATGATTTTTGCCAGTTTTACGCGCGTATCAACCAATGACTGCTCTGAACCCTCTTGGCGCAGCGCTTGCGCGTAGGCTTTTAATGGCCAATTTTCTGAGGCATCAAATTTCTCAGTGACTAAACTTTCCATCAACAACTTTAATGACGTTGGTAATGGCTTCCATTGCATTGGGGTGACGTCAAAACCTGGATTGATGTTTAAAGCAGCAATAGCTTTGAAATCCTCTTTCCAGAATGGAAAAAACTCACGAGCTGCAGTCAAACAGTCGTGCCAATCATCAGTAGGCACGGTTTCCATCAGCGGCTCCACTGCCTCACGATACTCATTTCCATCTAACTCTTTGCCTGCAAGATTTACAATCAGCTTTTCTAAAAACTGTGAGCGCCTAAGAAGCGCCGCGCTAACAGCACCCTTAGTCTGCAATAGCTTTAAATAAGCCCTGACAGCTTCATCCTCACGCGTTTGATCCATTAGATTGTTATTCTTCATAGTGAATTCATAATAGTGACTTCATAAAACTATATCTGATATGCGGTAGCATTAGCTTACAATTCAACATAATAATCGACTTTATTTTAAGTACAAATAATTTAAATCGCCTATGACAACATGAAAACTACTCATAATAAGAAAAACTTAAGAAAGAACCCCACATGGAAATTGCATTATTAGCCATAGTTATCGGTATGGCCTGGTTTTGGCTTGATAGTATGGACAAGCGAGAGCGCGCTATTTTATTAGGTCACGAACTCGCTTCTCGTTTTAATCTACAGTTACTTGATGAAACTGTGGCGTGTAGCAAGCTATGGCTTGGGCGTAATAGCCGCGGACATGTGCGATTTTTACGCACTTATGAATTTGATGTTAGCGCAAATGGCGCCGACCGTCTGCATTGCCACTTAATACTGCTTGGGAATCAATTGCTGAGTTGGGACATTCCACCTTATCAACAATAACTTAGTAGCCCTATGTTAAAATAGCTAAATGAAACCACATCAAGACACACTGCAACGCTTCGTATTTGAAAACACGCCAGTCCGTGGCAACTTAGTCAATCTCACGCAAACCTTACAACAAGCACTAAATAAACAACACCTACCCACAGGCTTGCGAAAAGCACTTGGCGAGCTAATGGCCGCCAGCGCCCTACTCGCCGCTACACTTAAAATGGATGGCTCTTTAGTGATGCAAATTCAAAGTAAAGGTGCATTGAAGCTATTGGTGGTCGAATGTAATTCAGATGTTGGCACTACTATAAAAATGCGCGCCACAGCTAAATGGAGTGGCGAAGTAACAGATAACCAAAATTTGTTTGAGTTAATCGAGCAAGGTCAATTCATGATTACGCTAGATCCGAAAGATGGGCAGGCATATCAAGGCATCGTGCCAATAGAGGGTGATAGCATTAGCGCAGTATTGGAAAACTATATGATGCGTTCTGAGCAAATTGACACCAAAATATGGTTAAGTTGCGATGGTGATTCTGCGGCAGGCATGCTGATACAAAAATTACCAGAGACGATGAATCAAGAAACGCAAATACATGATGAAGATATTTGGAACCGTGTAGGTCATTTAGCTGACACAGTGACCGATGATGAATTGCTTAACTTGCCAACTGAAACACTGATTACTCGCTTATTTCACGAAGAAGATGTACGTTTGTTTGAACCTAGCATTACACAATTCTTTTGTAGTTGCACCCGTGAAAGCGTCTCTAATATGTTGCGCATGCTGGGTGATGAAGAAGTCAATAGCATCATTGAAGAACAAGGAAAAATTGAAGTGAACTGCGATTTTTGTAATGCGCATTATGCTTTTGATAAGGTAGATGCAGCGCAATTAATGGCGACTGAAGTAGCGGTTACCACTAGCCCTAAAGTTCACTAAGTAATTAGTGAGTTTTTAACAAGGTCATTATCTACACATCATAGGTAAGAACTCAGGGGCAACATTCGTTCTATTTTCGCCTTTCAGCGTCATTTTATCAGGTGCTTTAGCGTTACCACACACCCATGTCACTGGTATGATTTGAGACTCTTCAATCACCGCAGGCCGCAGCGACAATACTTTACCTGTAAGTTTTGAATGTGCTTTATTACCAAATGTCATGTGAATGGCGCCATTTTTCACTTCAACTGAACCGATAAAATTACTCACAATTTTATCTGCGTCAGGCAGCCCAGCTTCTTTATTATCAGCAGGTAATGTTTTAGTCAGCTTCCACGCGGCTGCAATGGGCTCTTTCACAATATCAGCCAATGGCAACGCAGCGTTGATTTGCTCTTTAACGATACGTCCCAAGCTAGAAGGAATGGCAATCATCGCTAAGATTGCAATAATCGCGACGACCACCATCATTTCGATAGCAGAAAAACCTGCTTGCTTGCATTTCAACTGGTGGCTCATATGCTTACTCATAATACCTGCCGCTTACGCTCAAATAGACAAATAGCCGCAGCTGCCCCTGCATTAAGCGACTGTACAGAGCCGAACTGACTTTCCGTCATAGGAATAGTAATACTTTTATCTGCGGCGGCTATAGTTTGTTTTCTCAACCCAGCACCTTCATTACCAATCACAAAGGCCGTTGCTTGCGTAAAGTCTTGCGCATACAGCGACTCGCCGTGCATAGCCGTTGCATAACTATTGCCACTAAAATTATTTAGCTCAGCAATTAAATTAGCACGTTCCACAATCGGCAATACAAATTGTGCGCCTTGTCCGCCACGCAAGGCTTTTGGCGACCAAGCATCGGTACAACTAGTACTTAGGTAGACAGCTTCTACCCCCGCTGCTGCTGCTGTGCGCAACATGCTACCCAAATTACCAGGGTCTTGAATATCCTCTAGCATTAACGCAAATTTTGGCTGCTCTGGCGCTGATAATTGCGGAATTTTAACCAGCGCTAAAATACCTGTTGCGCTTGCTACTGGCGTCAGTTCAGCAAACATCAATGTTGGCAACATGATGGTTGAGATTTCGGTCAAGGTTTGAATCAACCCAGTCGCTTCTATGCTGCTTTTGCCTTCTGGAATAATGATCATCAAAGGCTCACCAAAGGTAGCCATGTAAGCTTCTATCAAATGCACGCCATCTAATAAGGTTTGCCCTTCACCACGGCGCTCACGTGAATTATCAGCTAACTTTTTAAGCTGCTTAAAAACTGGATTGTCGCGCGAAATGATGTGTTTAAATGACATTGAACAATTGTTTACATATTAAAAATGACAGTTTAACCGAAACTCACTTGTGAGCGCATAAGGATTACAGTAAATTATCTAAGTAGTTAGAATTTAAAATAATTGCTGTTTCAATTGGCTTGGTGGCTGGCGGACGATTTAAAGCGAGTGAACTACCACACTACATTATTGCTCAAGTGTTGGGTGCAATTCTGGCAGCGTTACTCATTCGTACCATTGCAAGCGGTGCTGAAGGCTTTACTGGTGGCTTGGCCTCAAATGGTTTTGGTACGCACTCACCACATGGCTACAGTATGATGGCAGCACTAGTGACAGAAATCGCTATGACGGCGATGTTCTTGTTCATTATCATGGGTGCAACTGACAAACGCGCACCAGCTGGTTTAGCGCCACTTGCCATTGGTTTTGCACTTACGCTAATCCACATGATTAGCATTCCAGTTACCAACACTTCAGTCAACCCAGCGCGCAGTACTGGTCCAGCTTTGTTAGAAGGCGGCATTGCACTTAGCCAACTTTGGTTATTCTGGCTAGCGCCTATTGTTGGCGCGGTGATTGGTGCTTTGCTATATAACTTTGTTAGCAAGGATGATTGATTAGAAATTAGTTCACTAGCAGCATTTCGCTAGCAACATTCAAATGCTGCAACTTAAAAAGCCCACAACACGTGGGCTTTTTTATAGCTAACGTTATAATGGGCGTATGGCTAAAAAACTAAAATCTAAACTTCCGCTTGAACGCATTATCTGCAATCAAGGCTTTGGCGCACGTAAGTTGTGCCGCATATTAATTCTCAATCAAGAAGTCACGGTCAATGGTGAGATTTGTGATGATCCTGACGCAGAGTTTGAAACTGAAAATCTGCAATATACGGTAAAAGGTGAGGCGTGGGATTACCGCGAAAAATCTTACTTAATGCTACATAAACCAAGTGATTACGAATGCTCACACAAAACGCAGCACCACCCTACTATCTACAGTTTACTGCCACACCCACTGGTGGTGCGTGATGTGCAATGCATAGGCAGGTTAGATGAAGATACTACTGGGTTAATTCTAATTTCAGACGATGGTCAGTTTATTCACCGCATGAGTTCGCCGAAACATAAAGTGCCAAAAGTCTACGAAGTGACCTGCAAACACGCCGTCAGCGATGAACAAGTTGCCCATATTTTAAAAGGCGTGCAATTAATCGATGAAGATGCGCCGATTGCTGCCCTTGCTTGTACACGCATCACTGAAAATATTATCCACATGACGCTAGCTGAAGGTAAATATCACCAAGTTAAGCGCATGGTAGCCGCCATTAGCAACCGCGTGGAGGGCTTGAAGCGCATTCAAATCGGCGAAGTGAAGCTGCCTGGTGACTTAGCCGTTGGCGAGTGGCGTTGGTTGACTGAGTCAGAGTTAGCTTCTCTCAATAACGCGGAAAAGGCTTAAGCTAATGATGTTTAATTAGCCATTTATTCAAAAGAATAGGTTTATAAAATGAAAAAATTGTGTGCTTTTTTCAGCTTACTTATTGTTATTTTTAGCAGTCAATATGTGAATGCACAAACAATACGAGAGCGGATTGCCGAGAGATTAGCACATCGACAACAAGTGGATGAAATGGAACAAGAGGATGGCGACAATAAGCCTTTCAATCCAGAAAATGCCACTGTTCAACGCAATATTAGCTATGGTACTGATAGTGCACAAAGTTTCGACGTATACATTCCAAAAGACGAGCATATTCCTAAAGACGCACAAAACGCGCCTGTAGTATTGATGGTACATGGCGGCGCTTGGCGTACAGGTGATAAAGCCAAGAGTCGCGTGGTCGAAAACAAAGCCAATAGATGGTTAGCTAAAGGCATTATTTTCGTTTCTATCAACTACCGTATGCTGCCAAAAGCTGACCCACTCACACAAGCCAACGATGTAGCATTAGCCTTGGCAAAAGCGCAATCTCTAGCACCGATTTGGGGTGGTGATGCGAAGCGATTCGTCTTGATGGGGCACTCAGCAGGTGCGCATTTGGTAGCACTGATTACCGCTAACGCCAACATTGCAAAACAGCAAGGCGCTCAACCATGGCTAGGCACTGTGATGCTCGATAGTGCTGCATATGATCTTAAAAAAATCATGTCATCTAAGCACCTACCTTTTTACGATAAAGCTTTTGGTAGCGACAGTGCCTTCTGGAAAAGCACCTCGCCTAGTGATCAACTCTCTCAAAAAACAGTACCTATGCTAGCGGTTTGTTCCACCAAAAGAAAAGACAAACCTTGCACTCAAGCAGAGGCTTTTATTGAAAAGGCCAATAAGTTAGGCACACAAGCAAACGTTTTTCCCATCGCTATGTCTCATAAAGAAATTAACGAAAATTTAGGCTTAGCAAGTGATTATACGGACAAGGTTGAAGCTTTTATGCGCTCGCTTGGGCTGCCTTTATAATTTCAATCATTAGAAACTAAACTTAAATTTAAAACATAAATGAAAAATCTTCTTATTTGGCTGACAGCACTTGCACTCACGGCATGCATGGGCATCCCTGAAAATGTAAAGGTGGTTGATAGTGTTGATGCAAATCAGTACCTCGGCACATGGTATGAAATTGCTAGGTTAGACCATTCATTTGAACGTGATTTAGAAAAGGTAACCGCTACTTATAGCATGCGTGACGACGGCGGTATTAAAGTCATTAATCGTGGTTTTAATACCAAAACCAATGAGTGGGAACAGGCGGAAGGCAAAGCTTATTTTGTAGATCCACCCAATGCCGACAAAACCAGTACAGGCAAGCTTAAGGTATCATTTTTTGGGCCATTTTACGGCGCATATAACATCATGGTATTAGATAAACCATATTATAACTATGTCATGGTTTGTGGGCCGGATAAGTCCTATCTGTGGATACTTTCCAGAACACCACAACTCACCTACCCGATTAAACAACATTTGATTGCGCAAGCTAAAGAGCTCGGATTTGATACAGAACAACTGATTCACGTTGTACAAAGCTCTGAAATCATCAATTACAAAGCAGGTCCACATGTCAATAAATGAGGAGTAAGCTATGACCACTTTCAGTACTAGCCGTGAGCTTGCAGAAGCGCCTGCAACTGTCTTTGGTGCAATTAAAGATGCTAAATGCCTTGCTGAATGGTGGGGGCCAGCAAGCTTCTCTAACCACTTCGATATTTTTGAGTTTCAGACAGGTGGCAAATGGGTGTTCACCATGATAGGCCCTGACGGCGTAAACTACCCCAATGAGGCAGTATTTTCCAACATCGAGATCAATCGCCAAGTTGTGATACAACATACCTGCGAGCCATACTTTCAGCTTACTATCACACTTGAGCCTTCAGCTAATGGTACGCTGCTCAGTTGGGTACAAACCTTTGATGACCCTTTAGTTGCTCAGTCCATTCGCCATATTGTCGAGCCTGTGAACGAACAGAACCTTGACCGTTTGAGCGCTGTACTAGCGCTAAAGCAATGAAGTGCGTTCAACAGGCACCTAGTACTTGATGACGCCGCCTCTTACCCTAATGCTCTACGAAGCTACTTTTGAAGTAAGGCCTCAAACTCAATGGCAGGGATAGGTTTACTGAAGTAATAGCCTTGCAGCTCATCACAACCAATCGACTGTAGATAATCGTGCTGGAAACGAGTTTCAACGCCCTCCGCTATCACCTTCATGCCTAAGCTTTGCCCAAGCACGATAATGGCTTTAAGAATGGCGGTATTCGCGGGGTCATTCTCTAAGTTGCTGACAAAGGCTTTATCAATTTTCAAGCGATCTATCGGAAAATCCTTCAAATAGGCCAAACTTGAATAACCTGTACCAAAGTCATCGATGGCCAGCTTGACACCTATCTTTTTTAGGGCATGAAGCGTTTGTATAAATTTTGCAGCATCATCAATTAATGTGCTTTCAGTAATTTCCAGCTCTAAGCAATCGGGATCAAGCTTGGTAAGCGCCAGTGCATTTTCGATAATTTGCACAAGATTAGACTGTTTAAATTGTCGCGGTGAAACATTGACTGCAATGGGAATAGGACGCCCCATTTTTTCTTTTAACTCTCTGGCTTTTTTACAAGCTTCAATAAGAACCCATTCACCAATACTTTCAATCAGCCCAGCCTCTTCCGCAATATGAATGAACTTCATAGGGGGAATCAGCTCACCTTCAGTGGTTTGCCAGCGGATTAAAGCTTCAGCGCCGCTAATAAGTCCTGTTACAAAATTGACCTTGGGTTGGTAATGAAGCAAGAATTCACCGTTTTCTATCGCAAGCCGTAAGCGATATTCCATCGTCACGCGCTCGGTTAATGCTTCATTCAATTCTTGCGTGTAAATTTGATAGTTGTTACGACCAGCCTTCTTGGCTTTATACATAGCCGAGTCAGCATTTTTAAGCAGTGTATTCGGCTCGATACCGTCATCTGGATAAACACTGATGCCTATGCTAGAAGTGACAACGTAATCTAGCTCATTAATGACACAAGGCGCGGCAATAGCGGTCAGTACCCGCTGCATACTGATTAAAACGTCATTCACACTCTCGATATTAGTCAGCAATATCACAAACTCATCGCCACCTAACCTCACCACAGTATCGACTTCACGAATACAGCTAGAGAGTCGTTTAGACATAATCAATAGCAACTGATCGCCTACCTCATGCCCCATACTATCGTTGATGAGCTTGAACTGATCAAGATCGACAAAAGCCACGGCCATTTTATTGTTGTAACGGTCTGCAAAGTTTATAGACTGTTGAAGTCTATCATTCAGCATATAGCGGTTAGGTAAGCCCGTCAGGCTATCATGCTTGGCTTGGTGCTCAATTTTGTGATCGTAGTTTTTACGTGCTGTAATATCCTCAACCGTGCCTTCGTAGTAGAGTAAATTTCCAGCCTTGTCATGCACCACACGAGCATTTTCAGAAATCCAGATAGTGCTATTATCTTTTTTATAAACTAGTGACTCGAAGTTATGCACGCTTTGATTAACCAACATGGCCTGTACAAACTCTTCACGGCGACCAGGCGTCACATAAAGCTGTTGCTGTATATTGTTAAGTACATTAATCAGCTCATCGGGTGAGCTATAGCCATATATATTAGCTAATGCGGGGTTAACAATCAGATAGTGTCCATTTGGCGATGTCTGAAAGATCCCTTCAAGCGCATTCTCAAAAATAGAGCGATAACGAAATTCTGCATCATGTAATGACTGTTCAGCAGCTTTACGTTGTGTAATATTCTGGATAAAACCTTCTATCGCATGAACTTTACCTTTTGCATTATAAATTGGGTGACCTCGTTCACAGACCCAAATAATGTCAGTGTTTGCGTGACGTATGCGATATTCAACCTCAAAGCGTTTACCTAGCTTAACGGCTTCGTCAATGGCCAGCCTAACTAGCTCTCTGTCATCCTTAAAGATAACCTCTTCATAGGAAACCACGTTGTTGAACATTAGATCATCAGGAAAGTAACCTGTTAAATCTTTGCATCCATCACTCACATAAATCATGGTCCAGTGCTGATCATAAAGATTGCAATAAACCAAGCCTTCTAAATTATCGACAAGCGTATCGAGCATGCGCTGACGATCATGCACAAATGCATCAATAGAGATAAGAGATTTAACTGTGGGTAACGGTAATTTCATGTTTTTTGGCTGTGCAATAGATCAGTGTTCATAAACTCTTATTTATTTAAGCACAATTTATGCCATATTGGGAACAATTAATGACACATCCTGCTTTAGCTTATGATTGACAGGTGTGACTCTGGCTATCGAAGTATCAGCATGAATCAATGGGTAGAGTTTATTGCTTAGATGCATTTTTAGGTGCGTAAAATTCAAAACATGCACCAAAGTTAAGCTATTTAAATCGCATAATAGTAACTACCAATAGCCAAATCTATAGATAATCTCTGCAATAACATCACATTTTTTGTGCTGGCTTACATTTTGCTTAATAGACATATAAAACGTCTTCTTAATATCTGCGACAACAATAACTTTACGGGTATGCACATGAGCAAAATTACTACAATTCAGCTTGATAACTTTCTTCCTTACATGAGAGATGTCATCTGTTGTGAACAGTCATTGCACGAGTTAAACCTAATGTGGCGCATGATTGAGTCATCGGCGAAAATGAACTGCCCAACCGAGGCTAAAAGTATTCTGCCTACCATGGCGGCAACCCGCGCAGGCTTTAGCCGCTTAGAAAAAGAGCTTGTCTTGAGTCTGGTGCAAGAAAAAGTGGCTACCGTATTAAATGAAATTGGCACCAAGGCGCAATATGTTATCGATATTTTGGTACGCAATCTTTATGAGCGCACGGCCGATGTAGGATTTCTAGCCATAGATAACGAATTATGTGAATTTGTTGCAGGCTTATCAAGCAATGATGAAATTATTCGTGCGCGTTTACTCGCCTATAGAAAAAAATACACTGTCTACGATGAAATTATTTTATTGGATGTAGATGGCAATGTTTTAGTACAAATTGATGAAGAAACGCCTATTGAAGGCAGTTTAGACCCTCTCATTAAAGAAACGTTAGCGTCTGATCAATATGTCGAAACCTATCGCGCTACCGATCTACGCCCTAGCAAAAATAAAGCATTGATTTACTCTAAACGTATGCGACACCCTCACACTGGCGAGGTGATTGGCGTGTTATGCCTATGTTTTGATTTTGTAGAGGAGATGGCTAGTATTTTTAAATCGCATGGTGACCCGTCAGAGCGATCAGTGATGTTGCTGCTTGATAGCGATAATTGCGTTATTGAGTCAAGTGATAAGATATGGGTTCCTGTCGGTGCTGTAGTGCCAGTCAATGATGATACGCAATCAAACCTAAAAGTATTTAGTGGTCGTAAATATTTGGTGAGCACTTTTACCTCTGATGGTTATCAAGGCTATATGGGGCCAAAAGGTTGGCAAGGTCAAGTGATGACGCCCGTGGACATTGCTTTTACTGGCAAGGAAACCAATGCGTTAAAAACTTTAGATCCAGTCGTAGCCGAAGGTCTACTCTCACATGCGCAATCATTCTGCCCACCATTATTTGAAGTCATGAATGCGGCATCGACTATACGTCGTGTCGTGTGGAATGGGCAGGTGATGACGGCAGGACAAAGTGGTGAGCTACTGAAATTAAAAACCGTCTTAGACCAAATTAGCGAAACTGGCACCCGTAGCAATGAATTGTTCGCACAATCGATTAATGACTTATACGAAACCGTACTCGCTTCTAGATTACAAGACTCAGAGTTCGTATCCCATTTATTAGTGGATTTGCTTGATCGCAATCTGTATGAGCGGTCAGATGACTGCCGTTGGTGGGCAGTGACGCCCGAATTAAGAACAGCGCTTGCCTCACCAATCATCGATAGCAAAACGGTCATCAAGATTACCAATATTCTCGAATATATCAATTCGTTATATACAGTTTATAGCCGAATATTTGTATATGACAATACTGGCTGCATTATTGCCAGCACAAACCCAATGGAAGCTAGCAATTCAGTCATTGGCACAAAAGTAGACGATACGACACTAGCGCAAGTCATGTCACTGCGTACAGAGCAACAATATTATGTATCACCTTTTGCAGCAGATACGCTCTATAGCAACGCGCCAACATACATCTACCATGCGGCCATTATGTCACCAAACGGTCACTCAGTAGTCGGTGGGATTGGCATTGTATTCGACTCCTCCCCTGAGTTTTTTGCCATGCTACAAGGTGGTATTGCAGAAAAAGAATCTGTCACAGCTTTTTATATTAATAGACAAGGTCAAATCATTTCAAGCACAGACCCAACCCGCCCAGTAGGCGCCATGCTGGAAATTGATGCTGATTTACTTGCCTTGCCTAATGGTAAAAGTACTTCTCGTATAGTGATACATGATGGACATTACTCAATACTTGGATGCAGCACCTCTAATGGTTATCGAGAATTCAAAGTCAGTGATGGCTACAAAGAAGATGTTATCGCTGTGGTTTATGATTCATTTGGGGAGGTTCGAGGCAGTTACAGTACTGGGAACAACTCAGCATCGATTATTGATGTACCGATGACTCAATCAGCAGATCCTGAGTTCGCGACATTCTTTATTGATGGTGGACTATTTGCAATAGAAGCTGAATATATACTGGAGGCGTTACCAGCATCTGAAATTTCTCGTGTTTCTATCGGTGGTGGTTCAGAGCGGGTTGGCGTGCTTGCTATACAACATGAAAACGAAGGTAAAACCTTTGCTTGGGTATTTGATCTTGGATATTTACTCAGTGGAAAACTTACGGTAGTTGATAGCAACAGCCAAGTCATTGTGATTGAATACCAACAACACAAGATTGGCTTGCTGGTGGGCGCCTTACATTCTGTGGCACAGTTTAATGAAAGCCAAGTGACGTCTACACCACTTGCAGTCAATAAGGACGGCGTATTAATCAAACAAATCATTAAAGCAAATAATGGAAAACTTCTTATTCAAGGTATAAATATTAAATATCTGCTCAACATGCTCAGCAACCCATTCGAATCCATCGGTGAGGATAGAAAAGTTGCATGAAGTGAATAGTTAAGAAAAACTAAATAATATTAGCTACAAGCCCAGTCCTGCTTTACGGGTGCTGGGCTTTCGTTATGACAAAATTCGAGAAATAAAGTCGAGACGTTCAAAACTGGTAAAGACTTTGCTTAGTAAAACCATTATCAGTATTTTAAGCTCATCTAAATGATCAATAATCAGAACTCCCAATTGGGCACTACTCAAAATTCAAAACAAAACTCTATTTATTTAGGTTTGCAAAGTGTACTAACTGAAAATGAAGCAAATGAAGTTATTGAAAAGTGGTCAACATATTTCAAAGGAACAGGTTCTGTATTCAATGGACTAAATAGCTTTGCAAAAGAAGTCTGTCAAAGCTATGGCATCGCTGACCAGCAACGAGATTTATTAAGAGCGCTACACCGCGCTTTATTAAAAGGGGATAGTGATTTAGCCAGCAATGAGGTAAAAGCCAGTCCGCGTAACAAGCTGCCGATTGAGTTAACTAGTGAATCAGCAAATGAGTTAAACAGTGAAATAGATAATAGTGAATTCACAGCGCTATTTACCAACCAAGCGATTAGCTCTCCAGAGTTTCTAACATTTCAAAGCTTATTTCTTAAAATTCTAGATTTATTAGAAAAATTCGAAAATGAGTTAAGTCATAAGCTAAATCCATCCTTAATAGAGCTAATTCACAGCATGCCTTGGTCAGAAGGTCAGCAGAATCAAGTTCTATCGTTGATTAATACGGGTAAAACTATTCAGTTACGCAACTATAAGCCTGACCAACTAAAGTCATTTTTAAAACATTTGCGCTCTTGGGTGGAAGCTGAGATTGGTAGCACTGAAGCTGCGCAGGTGATGAGCACAGCGATTGAAGCCATGAAGAATCAGCCTGAAAACCTCAACTACAATGTTAAAAAGTTTCTATAAGATAATATTTAATAAGGCATATTTTTTGCTACGTTAAACTAGATAACAATATCTAAAACAGATTTTATAGTTCAAATTGTTAATTTTAATCCATCAAATAATAGTAAATACTTAGGAATTAAAACTTATGTACTCTAAAAATAGCAGTCTATGGATATGGCTTTTTGTTGTAGCAATCAACTTGATGGCAGTACCAGCGTACTCAGAAACAACTAATGTTGAAATAAGTCCTAGCCCTGAACCTGCGGCCGTAAGCACAGCTTCACCAGCACCAACAGCAGATGCGACAGACCTCAACTCATCAGCATCTCCAATCAATACGCGGCCTTATGCACCAGAGTCAGCTGTTCAACCAGTTAACACCGCCGATGTAACGCCTGTAGCCGCTACAGTTTATACAAAACCTTACTCAGTTGGTTTTGATAAAATTAACTCGGGTGACACGGCATGGATGTTATCTTCCACAGCACTGGTTTTATTAATGACAATTCCAGGGCTAGTCTTGTTTTACGCAGGTATGGTACGCAAGAGAAATGTGCTTTCTACCGCTTTGCAAAGCTTTGCTATCTGCTGCTTAGTGAGTGTTATTTGGATACTCATTGGTTACACCATTGCATTTACACCTGGAACAACGCCCTATCTCGGCGGCTTAGATCGTCTAATGTTATCTGGCCTTGGTTACATTAAAGCCACTAGCCAGCTGACAGTGAGTCACTTAGCCCCTACCATTCCTGAATCAGTATTTGTCATGTTTCAGATGACATTTGCGATTATTACACCTGCTTTAATTGTGGGTGCCTTTGCCGAGCGCATGCGCTTTACAGCCATGTTGTTGTTTATGACGCTTTGGTCTATATTTGTTTACGCACCAGTGGCGCATTGGGTTTGGGAACCATCAGGTTTGTTTGCATCTATGGGTGTATTGGATTTTGCGGGCGGAACGGTTGTTCATATTAACGCGGGGGCTGCTGGTCTCGTTTGCGCCTATGTGTTAGGTCCTAGAGTAGGCTATGGCAAAGTACCTTTTATTCCTTATAACTTGGTCTACACATTAGTTGGAGCATCACTGTTATGGGTTGGTTGGTTTGGTTTTAATGCAGGCTCCGCATTAGCCGCAGACGGCCGTGCAGGCATGGCGATGCTAGTGACACAAATCGCGGCAGCAATGGCAGCCTTAAGTTGGATATTGATTGAGTGGATAGTTAAATCAAGAGTTACCATGCTGGGATTCGCTTCAGGGGCGGTGGCTGGTCTTGTTGCGATTACACCAGCTTCTGGATTTGTAAATGTTGGTGGAGCATTGGCGATTGGTGTTGCTAGTGGTGCATTGTGCTACTTGGGTGCGACTAGCCTCAAGCGCTTATTAGGTGCCGATGATGCATTAGACGTGTTTGGTATTCACGGTGTGGGCGGCCTAGTGGGTGCAGTATTGACTGGCGTCTTTGCGGATAAGGCGATAAGTGGGCTAGACGCGAATGTTGCATTACAAGCCGTAGCGGCGTTTAGCACCTTGGCATACAGCGCAATAGCCACTTTGATTATTTTAAAACTTGTCAATCTAGTCGTTGATTTACGTGTTGACGCTGAAGATGAACATGATGGACTAGACCTCACTCAGCACGCAGAGAGGATAATGTAATGGCAGAGACCTTGCACAGCACTGAAAAAGTTTCAGTAGCCGCGCTTATTAGCGTGATACTGAGACGTAAAATAAGTCGGACCATTGATATTAAATGGCTGGTTGAAAATGAGGCTTATGCCAAAAGTATCATTGCGCTCTCTCGTGAACAAGGATTAACCGACCTGAATGAATATGTCGATCATTTTGAAATCCTGATGTTCGGAAAGTTATCTACGCTGGCAGCTATAGAAAAATCAAGTGCCACTAAAAATGAATCGATAGCTTTCAAAAAAACATTAACGCCATCTTACGAAGAGGAAGAAGCCGAAGATACTACTGAGGTATATGTAGGTGGTATAAGATAGAATTTAACCTAGGTTAAATTTGGCAAGGTTAAAAAATCGATGTTAAACAGCCCATTTTGACAAATTCACAAGAATATATTGGTGCAGGAGTTATATATTAGTGCAATTGTGTTGGATAACATGCTCACTTTTTTGCTCCCCAACTTTCTACCCAAGTGACATAAAGCTATTACGCCTAAACAACTAAGCCTTAATTACCAGTTAATCAGCTTATTTGATTGGGCTTATTTTAAAACCTGCTTCTTTTAACCTAGCCATTAAACCGCCTTTACTTGCAAGGTGTGAGGCGCCTACAGCAATGAATACGCTCCTGTTATTAGCTTCTTCTGTCACGCGCTGCGCCATCACTACGTTGCGCTCATCCAATAACTTAGAACGCATTTTTGCCCACAAGGCAGGTGGTAGCATGCCACCTGTAATTTTTTCGTCTAGCGCAGCCACTTTGTTACTATCCTCTGCTAGATAAGCTACCATTAATGATTCAAAGTCACGCTCTTTCTGCTCTGGGCTGCGCTTTAACACGGCGCGTAACATCGTCAGCTGTTCATCGCGGCTAAAGCTATCCATTACGCCAAAATGCTCTTTCGTATCTTCAATGCCAATCACTTCTTTGCCGAAGTCTTCAGATTTAGTCATCAGTAGGTTATCTTGCGCGAATGGCGTGAGAGGCTTGGGTGAATCGAACACCACTGCGAGTAACCAAGGTTTCATATGAGTTGCGACATCACGATGCATCACATGAAACTCAGCTAGCTCATACACCTTATCAAGCTCAGCTTCACTCAACATGTTTTTTAAATCACCATCTGGCATTTTGAATACATTTGGGTTATTTGGTGCGAGTGTTTCCATCATAAACGCATCTACTGACTGCAACGCTTTATCAACGGCTGGCGAAAAGTTAGTCACACGATTATCGTCTGTATGCATGGTGCCAAAA
Organism: Methylotenera sp.; assembly: GCA_043745985.1. Taxonomy (GTDB): domain Bacteria; phylum Pseudomonadota; class Gammaproteobacteria; order Burkholderiales; family Methylophilaceae; genus Methylotenera. The sequence goes on along the minus strand of JAYTRW010000484.1, from coordinate 4,640 downwards.
AGGTAACTAGTTTTACCTGAAGGCGACTCTACTTTCCAGAATAAACCCTTTTCAGCGTATGCATTAGTAGTAGCAAGCGCAAGAAAACTAAATGTGAGGACAGCGTTGAGTAGTCGTTTGAATTGCAAAATCCATTTACATCGAAATATCATGGCTCCGCCTTAAAGTATTAGAAATGTTAGCAATACAAACACACCTAATACTTTAGCTGAAGCTTTTTTGCTAGCAAAAGTGCTTAGGAATATTTGCGTTTAACTTCTGACACACGTCTAGGTCGAACAGTTCGCTCAAGTTTTTCGCCACGCACCGTAGTAATTGGCTTGTTCGAAAGCGGCTGCCAAGCTGGTATCAAGTGCTGCTTGCCGTTGCCAATCAAATCCTCACGACCCATTTTTATTAAAGCCTCACGTAGCATAGGCCAGTTGTTAGGGTCATGGTAACGAATAAACGCTTTATGCAATTTACGCACATTACCCGCTTTTGGAATCGGCACATCGTCTGAATCTGCCGTGACTTTGCGCAATGGATTTTTGCCTGAATGGTACATTGCCGTAGCCATTGCCATAGGTGTAGGTGTAAAGGTTTGTACTTGATCTAGCTTAAAGTCGTACTTTTTAAGCCAAAGCGCTAAATTAAGCATATCCAATTCAGTAGTGCCTGGATGCGCCGCAATAAAATAAGGTATCAAATACTGCTTCTTACCAGCTTCAGCACTAAACTTTTCAAACATGGCTTTAAATTCATCATACGCATCCATGCCAGGTTTCATCATTTTGCTGAGTACATTCTCTTCAGAATGTTCAGGGGCAATTTTTAAATAACCGCCCACATGATGCTGCACTAACTCTTTGACGTACTCAGGCGATTTCACTGCAAGGTCATAGCGTACGCCACTGCCGATTAAAATCTTCTTTACGCCTTTAATTGCACGCGCTTTACGGTACAACTGAATTAAGGCCGTGTGGTCAGTATTCAAGTTTTCACAAACACCTGGGTATACACAGCTTAACTTACGACAGTTTTTCTCGATTGTTTCACTTTTGCAAGCAATACGATACATATTGGCCGTTGGGCCACCGAGGTCTGAAATCACGCCAGTGAAACCTTCGACTTTGTCGCGAATCTCTTCAACCTCTTTCAAGATTGATGCTTCACTGCGGCTTTGAATAATGCGGCCTTCATGCTCTGTAATACTGCAAAACGTACAACCGCCAAAGCAGCCACGCATAATATTCACACTAAAACGTATCATTTCCCATGCAGGAATTTTTGCATCGCCGTAGGCTGGATGCGGCTTACGTGCATAAGGCATGTCGTAAACGTAATCCATTTCTTTAGTGGTAAGAGGAATCGGCGGTGGGTTTAACCACACTTCTCTATCGCCATGCTTTTGCACCAAAGCACGCGCATTGCCAGGGTTAGCTTCCAGGTGCAGCACACGAGAAGCATGGGCATATAACACTGGGTCTTGGGCGACTGCTTCATAATCTGGCAAACGTACTACTTGTTTAGCACGGTCAGCTTTAGGCTTACGTACAATTTCAATGGCTTTTGTACCTTCAGGTAGCGCTGGTTTGGCACTACTTTCATCCGTTGCACAACTGGCATCCGCTTTACCCATTTTCATTTCGTATGGGTCAACATGCTTTTCCACAGTGCCTGGACGGTCTAATTTAGTGCTTTCAATCTCACTCCAACCTTCTGGAATTTTTTTACGCAAAAAAGCGGTGCCACGAATATCTTGAATATCCGTCACTTTTTCACCTTTCGCAATGCGATGGCTTAACTCAATCAAAGCCCGTTCTGCATTGCCGTAAAGTAAAATATCTGCTTTTGAATCGATTAGCACACTACGGCGAACTTTATCGCTCCAGTAGTCGTAATGCGCAATACGACGCAAACTCGCTTCAATACTACCAATCACCAAAGGCACATCAGAATAGGCTTCGCGACAACGTTGCGAATAAACTAGTACAGCCCTATCAGGACGTTTGTTTGGTGCAGCATCTGGCGTATAAGCATCGTCACTACGGATTTTTCTATCAGCGGTGTACCGATTCACCATGCTGTCCATATTGCCAGCAGTCACGCCGAAATAAAGATTAGGTTTACCTAGTGCTTTAAACGCACTGGCATTTTGCCAATCTGGCTGGGCGATAATGCCCACGCGAAATCCCTGCGCTTCAAGCAAGCGACCAACTAAGGCAATTCCAAAGCTCGGATGATCAATATAAGCATCCCCCGAAATCAAAATAATGTCGCAACTATCCCAGCCAAGTTCATCCATCTCAGCGCGAGACATAGGTAAAATCGGCGCAGCACCAAACCGCTTCGCCCAGTAAGGGCGATAGCTATGAATGGGCTTTGCGAGCATTGTTGTATATTGTTCCAAGGTATTCACTACAATTTTTTAAGTTCGCGCATTTTACGCGCTAATCGTATGATTAAGAAGATTTTTTATAAAAACCTTACTAAAATTAACCCTATCTAAATTAGGTCTATACCAAACTGTTTTACTAATAGCGCGAATAATAAAAAAGTAACGATGGTAAATAGCACACAGGTAATCAACGTCAGCACAAAACCCCATTTAGGCAGCAAGTAAGGGAAAAGCAAAAACATAGGCAAAGTTGGCAATACATACCAAAAAGTATAGTAGGCATGATTAGCAATTTTACTGGTTGGTTGATGCTCCACATAAAGCCAAATCAGCGTAAGCACCGTCACCAAAGGTAGTGCAGCCATCAAACTGCCAAGCTTGTCACTGCGTTTTGCAAGCTCTGAAGCCACGACCACTACGCCCGCTGTAATTAAATATTTAAAAATAATATATTGCATGATAACTCCTGATTAATGTCCAGCATGGCCTGTAGGTTTGCGTACCTGCACTTCTAGGTCGGACTTTTCATCAGTAGCGGGTTGCCTTAGCGGTTCTGGTCCATCGCCAACAAACTCATACGCCATAGACCCTTTTGGAAACTGATAATGCCCAGGGTCTTTGTAATCACCTTTCACTAATCCTTCACGCACTTTTAAGACAGAAAACATACCACCCATATTCACATCGCCAAATTGTCCTTTGCCAGCCATCATCGGTAAGGTATTTTCTGGTAATGGCATAGGCATCATCGCCGCCATTTCACTCATCTCCGACATACCAGTTTCACCCATAGCCATATATTCTGGCACTAAGTTACTGATTTTATCGACCAAGTCATCCTGTTTAACACCTAATAATGTTGGCACTTGATGTCCCATTGCGTTCATGGTGTGATGGCTTTTATGGCAGTGAAAAGCCCAATCACCTGGATTATTTGCCACAAACTCAATCGCGCGCATTTGGCCAACACCAATATCGGTAGTAACTTCTGGCCATCTTGCTGTGGGTGGCACCCAACCGCCATCGGTACCCGTCACTTGAAACTCGTGACCATGCAAATGAATGGGATGGTTGGTCATGGTGAGGTTACCTACACGAATACGCACTCGGTCATTTTTACGCACCACAAGTGGGTCTATCCCTGGGAATGCACGGCTGTTCCATGTCCATAAATTAAAATCCAACATGGTGTTGATTTTTGGAGTGTAGCTGCCAGGGTCAATATCGTAAGCATTCAGTAGAAAAATAAAATCTCTATCGACAGGCATGAATTTAGGATTCTTAGGATGCGTCACCCAGCTACCCATGAGTCCCATTGCCATCTGCGTCATTTCATCCGCGTGAGGATGATACATAAAACTGCCAGCTCGCTTAGCTTCAAATTCATACACAAAGGTTTTGCCGGGCGCTATTGCGGGTTGCGTTAATCCGCTAACGCCATCCATGCCATTGGGCACAGGTTGCCCATGCCAATGCACACTAGTTACTTCGGGCAATCTATTAGTAACAAAAATACGCACCTTATCGCCCTCTACCACTTCAATGGTTGGGCCTGGGCTTTGGCCGTTGTAACCCCACAAATGCGCCTTCATACCTGGCGCAATTTCACGCACAACTGGCTCCGCCACTAAATGAAATTCTTTCACGCCATTTTTCATACGCCAAGGCAAACTCCAGCCGTTCAAAGTCACCACTGGATTGTAAGGACGACCAGCATTAGGTGCTAAAGGCGCTTGTGTATTGGCTTGTTCCGCTGAAACTATTTCGGGTAATGCTGCCATAGCTACTTTCTCACAGTAGTCGCGGCGATGCCAGCACCTGCTAATCTGAAAAAGTCACGTCTGCTAAATTTAGAAAAACCCATGTTAATTTCCCTCCATCATATTTTCGTTACCAATCAGCGTCATTTGTAATGTGCTATCGGCAACCCAGAATTCACGTAAAGATTCGATATAGTTTTGCACGCTAGCAACTTGTGCACGAGCATCACCGAGCAGTTCGAATGGGCTGGTCAGCATGCCGTTATAGCGAAGTTGGTTTTCTTGCAGAATTTTTTTACGAAGCGGCACGATTTAATCACGGATATGCTTTGTTACATCGTAATTGGTACGATAAGTGTTGCAGGCCTCACGGATTTCAGACTTTGCATTGATTGCTACTTGTGCGGCCCGATTGACCGATTGCATATAAATGGATTCAGCCCGTGCAACGCGCGCAGTGCCCCAGTCAAATATTGGCAATTCGAATGAAAGCTCTACCC
>JAYTRW010000483.1:0-9320 GCA_043745985.1 Methylotenera sp. | reverse complement strand
TTACTTCAGCTTCAACTTGTTGCGCAGGGATGCGCTCACCTTGCGTGATATGTAAGGCTTCCAGCGCAAGTTCCAGTTGATCAATCTGCCGGTTGAGCTTCTCTGACTTCTGACCGAACAGCTTGCGTTTGAGCATGTCGAGCAACAGGCTTAAGCGCTGGATTTCTTGCTTGTCGTCGCTGGAGGTCAGCTTCAATGTATCGCGTTCGAGCTTGATGGTGTCGCGCTCTAATTTGAACGCGTTACTTTCCAGCTTAAGTGCTTCAACTTCAGTGAATTGCGCCGACAATAATGCCTGTAATTCATCCACGTTATCAGGCAGTTGGGCATGGTTCATGCATGGGTACTATTTTACCAAATAACGTCTGTTAACGCACGTCATTTATGGTTTTTATTACATAAAAATCAATAGGATAAGCATATATCAGAACGCACCAACCCGCTTCACATCATGCTTTATTTTAGCGAGATGTTTCGCTGGTTCGGCCTCATGTCTGTGTGGGTTGATGTGTTCTGATCGGACGCCGCCAATCCATGCCTTCCAGTAACATGGAGAGTTGCGCGGTCGTTAAATGCACGGCACCAGATGTGGCCTGCGGCCACACAAAGTGACCCTGTTCCAGCCGTTTGGCCAGTAAGCATAAACCATCACCACTCCACCATAATACTTTAATGCGATCACCTTGACGGCCACGGAACACAAAAACATGTCCGCTAAACGGATTCTCTTCCAGCCTGGATTGCACGATGGCCGCCAAACCATCAAAGCCGCGGCGCATATCGGTGATGCCTGCTGCAATCCAGACTTGCGTGCCTGTGGCTAAGCCGATCATAAACGCAAGGCGTCAATGACGCTGTGTAGTGTTTGGCGATCGGGAGTGCCATGCACCAAGATGCGTGTATTGTTAAAAAGCAATTCAATAGTGCCAGAAGGCTTCGCATCAGCGCTGATCTTTGTTGGCTGACTGGGTTTGGCTAAGGCTAACCTTGCAGGGCTAACCAATTTCACGGGCGCTAAAGTAAATGCGTCGGCAACAGCACCGAATTCACCATGGCGATAACTCCAGCGCCATTTATGTAATCAATTGGCATTGATGTGGTGTGAGAGTGCGACAGCTGCGATCGAAGCACCTGGTGCCAGAGATGCCTCAACGATCTGGCGTTTGAATTCACGCGAATATCGCATCCTATCTAAAGGCTGGTTTAAAATCACTGGGAGAAAGTCAGTCATAAAATAGGTGTACGCTTAATTTAGGTGGACACCTATCTTACGAGATTTAGGGAATAAGGCTAGATGGTGCTGGGCGGGTGCTTACCTTTTAGCGGCTTTTTTATTGTGATTGAATTCAAATAGTAAGTTAATTTTTATGGTTTATTATTTTTCATTAGAGTGTCCGATAACGCCTAAAAATGCCCTCACCAATCCGTAGGCAATCCAAGATGCAAAGCGTTTGAATATATTGCCTTGCGTCCACTGTTGTGGATCAATGCGAAGCGCGCCATCGTCAATGCTAACTTGAAGGTCGGTTCTTAGCTCGTTAGCAAATGTTGCATCGTTTACTACAACATTTGCCTCCCTTGCTAATAACAAGCTGAATGGGTCTATATTGGAAGAGCCGACTGTCGCCCAAGTACTATCAATCACTGCCACTTTGCTGTGCATAAAACTTTTGCGATATTCGTAAATCTCAATACCTGATTTTAAAAAATCGCTATAAAAAGCATGTGTAGAGAACATCAGGAAATACTCCATACGTCCCTGTAATAATAACTTGACCTTAACGCCGCGTTTAACCGCGGCTAATAATGCTAGGCGAAATCGTCTACCAGGTACAAAGTAAGCATTGGCGATGATGATTTCAGATTTAGCCTGGCCGATGGCGTCTAAGTAAGCATCTTCGATATCACTTCTATGCAACACGTTATCGCGAAGCACCAATGCCGCTTTAGTATTGAGTTGTTGAGCATTGGACGAATGAGTCGATTTTATGGCTTTAGCTTTTACTAAATTAGCTCGCCGCATATGTATCCAAGCAATTCTGCGCCAAAGTTTTTGCACACTAATATGAATGACGGGTAATAATTTACCTTCAATTCGTACAGCGTAATCAACCCGTGGCGGTACGTTATTAGGGGCATTATTAGGTACGTCGTAATCGTCGATAATATTAATACCTCCAACGAAGCCAATAACTCTATCAATCACGACAATCTTCTGGTGCAAGCGCCGCAAGCGGCTCTTTTTTAATGACCAAGGCGATATTTTGGGGCGGTAGAACATGACTTGCACGCCTGTTTCTTCAAGCTCTTCTACATAGCTCTTGGGTAAATCTTTGCTGCCAAAGCCATCTAATAGAATGTTCACTGAGACGCCTCGTTTGGCAGCGTTCTTGAGTGCCTCACCAATCTGTAGGCCGGTGACATCATCTTTATAAATGTAACTTTGTAAGTATACTTCTTGAGTCGAACTCTCAAGAGCCGCCAAAAGCGCAGGGAAGTACTCTGTACCACTGCGTAATAATTGAATTTGATTGCCGCTAATAAAATAGGTCATATTTTAGATGGGTCGTATTTTAGCCAAGTTATATTTTGGTCAGTGTCGTCGTGAGAATAGCATGGTCAGAAACCTTTAAAAAGTGCGCGCCAGAATGTACTTCTACATGCTTTACATTAAAGCCACGCACATAAATACGGTCTAGCCTGAGCATTGGTAACCAAGCAGGAAAGCTCTTCGCAGGCTTACCTGCATGGTGCTCAAACACCTCATGCATGTTTAAGCGCTCAGCAAAACTGCGCCCTGTACGCATGCCCCAATCGTTAAAGTCCCCCGCAATAATCAAAGGTGCGTTGGCTGGAATATGTTGCTCAATATACTCAGAGACAGCAACTAGCTGCTGGCGCCGCCATTGTGCAAATAAACCTAGATGCACGCAAATTGCATGTAAGGGCTCATCCCAATTCGGGATATTGATTTCGCAATGTAGCATACCCCGTTGTTCAGCTGCATGCGCAGAAATATCTTGGTTATTGGTTTTAATTATAGGGAATTTGGAAAGCACCGCATTACCATGATGGCCTGCAGGATAAACTGAGTTCTTTCCGTAAGAATAGTCAGACCACACCTCATCAGCTAAAAACTCCATTTGGCCAGAAGTAGACATAGAAGCAAAACGCTCAGTATGTTTGGTATGCGCATCTTGTACTTCTTGCAAAAAAATTACATCGGCCTGAAGCTTTCGTAACATGTCGCGTTGAAGATGCAAAGAAAAACGGGCGTTAAAGTGAGTAAAACCCTTGTGGATGTTGAAGGTGGCGATGCGTAGCGTATTATGCAAAATTGACTTTACAACTGTTATTATTTATTCGTTTTATCATACTCTAAAAGCATAAGAGCGTTTGTTGGGTAGCGAACATTTACTAAACGTGAATACGCTGTGTTGATCTATATAAAAGTTATAAAATAATCGCCATAAACCTCTATCTTCTAACCTACGCCATGAGGTGATCGATGAAAATTAATCCTTTAGTTTTTCTTTCTACCTTGACGTTAATGTCAGCGAGTCTTTTTAGCTACGCTGACAGCGAAATAAGCGATAAAGAAACAGGCTGCAAAATTTGGAACTCAAAATCACTAGTGGGATATACCATCAGTTGGACTGGGCAATGCAAAAGCGCTAAAGCTGACGGTACGGGCAGTCTGCAATGGTTTTACAACAAACGCCCGGAAGGCCATTACGATGGTGATTATGCCCTTGGTAAAATGCATGGTCACGGCACTTATGCCATGGATGATGGCAGTCACTATATAGGTGAGTTTCAGAATAATCTGCGTAGTGGCAGAGGGGCTTATCTATAGGCTGACGGCACCCGTTACGAAGGCGACTATCAAAATAATCTGATGGATGGGAAAGGCACTATTTATTGGACCGATGGCAGTTTTTATGTGGGTGAGTTTCAGACAGATGAAAAATTTGGTTTTGGCAAATTAAGCTTAGTACTCAATAATCCATATATCAAAGAATTTGCTAATTCAGGTAAATGGATTGGAAATTACTATGTTGTAGAAGGTGTTTTTGCCGACGATGATTTAGTCGCCTCTTGTCCGAGTGATACTGCTCGTATAAAACAATTAACACAAGCCATGCAGGTTGATTGTCGTAAGAAATCAAAAGTGGAAAATTAGGACTATATTAGCAATTTTGAAGGTAACTCCACAATTAATTACAAACTAATCAAGCATTTGTTGTAAAATCACGGCTATTGTGAAAAGGCGCTTCTGGCGCCTTATCTTTATTTATAAAGCAGGATTAACCTAATAAAGCAACGTTAAAATAAAGCAACATTAAAAGTTTTAAAAAGCTTAAAAAGACTAAATGAAAAATATTCGTAACTTCTCCATTATTGCCCACATTGACCATGGTAAATCCACCTTAGCTGACCGCATCATTCACCTTTGCGGCGGGTTGGCTGATCGCGAAATGGAAGCGCAAGTACTTGATTCTATGGATATTGAGCGTGAACGTGGTATTACGATTAAAGCTCAAACAGCAGCGCTACAATACAAAGCGGACGATGGGCAGACTTACAATCTTAACCTGATTGATACTCCAGGCCATGTGGATTTTAGCTATGAGGTGTCACGTTCACTTTCAGCTTGTGAAGGCGCATTATTGGTTGTGGATGCCAGTCAAGGCGTAGAGGCGCAAAGTGTGGCTAACTGCTACACCGCACTTGATTTAGGCGTTGAAGTCACAGCCGTATTGAATAAAATCGATTTACCATCCGCTGACCCTGAGCGCGTGATGCAGGAAATTGAAGATGTGATTGGTATTGATGCAAGTGATGCAGTGCGTTGCTCGGCCAAAACTGGTTTGGGCGTGCGTGATGTATTAGAAGCCGTCATTAAAAAAGTACCGCCACCAGTAGGCGATGTGACGAAACCACTAAAAGCATTAGTGATTGACGCGTGGTTTGATAACTATGTGGGCGTGGTCATGTTGGTCCGTGTGATTGACGGCGTATTAAAGCCAAAAGATAAAATTCGATTAATGGCGACACACGCAGAATACTTGTGTGAGCAAGTTGGCGTATTTACGCCAAAATCGTTACAAAAAACTTCACTTTCTGCGGGTGAAGTAGGTTTTATCATTTCAGGTATTAAAGAACTAGCTGCTGCAAAGGTTGGTGATACTGTGACACTAGCGGGTAAGCCAGCTACAGAGCCATTGGCAGGCTTTAAAGAAGTGAAGCCACAGGTGTTTGCTGGGCTATATCCTGTTGAATCAAGCCAATTTGAAGCGCTACGTACTGCGCTTGAAAAGCTAAGCTTGAATGATGCAAGTTTGCTATTTGAACCAGAAAATTCTACTGCATTAGGTTTTGGCTTTAGATGTGGATTCTTAGGTTTGCTTCACATGGAGATCGTGCAAGAGCGTTTAGAGCGCGAGTACGACATGGATTTGATTACCACCGCGCCAACTGTAGTGTACGAGCTACTACTCAAAAGTGGTGAAGTAGTGCAGATTGAGAATCCATCCCGTTTACCAGAGTTGTCGCGTGTTGAAGAAACGCGTGAGCCAGTCATTAATGTAAATTTATTGATGCCGCAAGATTACGTAGGGCCAGTGATGACCTTGTGTAACAATAAACGTGGCTTGCAAAAAAATATGCAGTATATGGGTAGACAAGTGATGCTCAGTTACGAGATGCCGCTCAATGAAGTGGTGTTGGATTTTTTTGATAAATTAAAATCAGTGTCACGTGGTTATGCTTCAATGGACTACGAGTTTTTGGAATTTCGCGCGGCAGATTTAGTGAAGCTTGATATTATGGTGAACGGCGAGCGTGTTGACGCGCTGAGCATGATTGTTCACCGAGGAAATAGCGTGCGTCGCGGTCGAGAAGTGGCGGCTAAGATGCGTGAATTGATTCCTCGCCAAATGTTTGATGTGGCCATACAGGCTTCGATAGGTGCGAATATTATTGCACGCGAAACGGTGAAAGCGATGCGGAAAAACGTCATTGCGAAATGTTATGGTGGTGACGTATCCCGCAAACGCAAATTGCTTGATAAGCAAAAAGAAGGTAAAAAGCGTATGAAGCAAGTGGGTAACGTAGAGATTCCACAAGAAGCATTTCTAGCTATTTTACGTATTGAAGATTAAGTAACTCAAATATAATAGGCGATAAGGATAAATAATGTACTTTGCTTTATTCATGGTGGCGATACTCTTAGTAACGGGCTTTATTTGGCTACTAGATAGTTTAGTATTAAAGAAGAAGCGGCCAGTCGGGGCTGCAGAGCCTGTCGCAGTCGAATACGCTAAGAGCTTTTTCCCAGTCATTTTTGTGGTGTTTTTTGTGCGCTCTTTTATTGTTGAGCCTTTCAAAATCCCCTCAGGCTCTATGATGCCAACGCTGTTGGCTGGCGACTATATTTTGGTAAATAAATTTACCTATGGCCTACGTGTGCCAATTTTAAATAATACGTTTTTTGAAATAAACCACCCGACTCGCGGCGATGTGTTCGTGTTTCATTATCCACCTGAGCCATCTGTAGACTATATCAAGCGTGTAGTTGGCTTGCCTGGCGACAAAATTCGTTATCAAGATAAACGATTAACGATTAATGGAAAGTTTTTAGACGTGCAGGATGTGGGTGATTATGCTTATGTGAAACCTGGCTTGAATATGGTGACAGCCAAGCAATATCGAGAGCAATTAGGTAATGTAAATCACGATATTTTGATTAACGAATGGGTAAATAGTTACGATTCTGATGCAATAGGGGCAAAATTTGCAAATGATGAGGAAATTGTCGTGCCTGCTGGACATTATTTGGCGATGGGTGATAATCGTGATGACAGTTCAGACAGCCGCGTGTGGGGGTTCGTGCCAGAGAAGAACTTAGTTGGTAAGGCATTTTTCATCTGGATGAATTTTGATAAAGGTTCTCGAATTGGTAATTCAATCCGCTAACTTGAATAACATTTAGCTTGACTAATTTGTGGAGAATTTTATGCAGACTCATCAAATGAAACATCAGAAAAATCTTAAAAAACAGTCTGGTGCAACTTTACTCGGCATGTTGTTTGTTGGTGCAATGTTATTTTTCGTTGCGGTGATTGCCATGAAGCTTTTCCCAGCATACCAAGAGTACTTCTCTGTTAAAACTGTTATTCGCGCTATGAATAAAGAATCTTTAAGTAGCATGAGCAAAAAAGAAATTCAGAATTCTTTTGATAAACGAGCCAATACCTCATATATCACCGTCATTACTGGTAAAGATATAATTTTGGGCAAAAATAGTGCTGGTGAAACAGCCGTTTCAGCACAGTATCAAGTCATCACTCCACTTTTTGGCAATATTAGCGTCATGATGGATTTTAATGCCACAGCAGACGGTAAGTAATTTAGAAGCCCAGGTAATTAAACATATTCAATGACTCAACAGGATTTATCAAAACTCCTTAGTTACAAGTTTGTAGATAAAAATTTGCTGACTCAAGCACTGACACATCGTAGTTACGCTTCTCAAAATAATGAGAGGCTTGAATATTTGGGAGATGGTGCGCTAAATTTTATTATCGCAAATCAGCTATATCAGCGTTTTCCAAGCTTGGCTGAGGGCGATTTAAGTCGCTTACGCGCACAACTGGTAAAAGAGGCCACTATTAGTGAAATTGCATTTTCGTTGAATATCGGAGATGCGCTAAAGCTAGGAGAAGGTGAGCTAAAAAGCGCTGGTTGGCGTAGACCGTCTATACTGGCGGACGCTCTGGAAGCCATTATTGGCGCGGTGTATCTTGACGGAGGCTTTTTTGCCGCAGAAGCTTTGGTTTTGGAGCTTTATACGGAGAAGCTTAATACCATAGACCCTAAAGTTATTGATAAAGACCCTAAGTCCTTATTACAAGAAATGCTGCAAGGCAAAAAAATTGCAGTGCCAGAGTATGCGGTGGTTCATACGAGTGGTGAAGCACACGCGCAGGTGTTTATTGTAGAATGTTTCATACAGAAACTTGATATTCGTACGGTAGGCGAAGGCACTAGCCGCCGCATTGCAGAGCAGCAAGCAGCCCAACTTGCTTTGCTAGCATTAGAAAAAATACGCTTTGGTAAAAGCCAAATTGCATAAACACAACCATAAATTGACTATTGGATAGCCCAAAATGACAGACTCAAACTTGGATTCAGATTTGAATGTAGACACATTGTCCGCATTCAAGTGCGGCACCATTGCTATTGTAGGCCGCCCTAACGTAGGTAAATCTACGTTGTTAAACCATATTTTAGGAATGAAGTTAGCCATTACTTCTCGTAAGGCGCAAACCACGCGCCATCGCTTATTGGGCATTCATACTACAGAAGACACCCAGTTTTTGTTTGTTGATACACCAGGATTTCAACAAAAACACCTTAATACGCTCAATAAAGGTTTGAATAAAACTGTGACGCAAGTCCTCACCGAGGTTGATGTGGTGTTGTTTGTAATCGAGCCTATGAAATTGGGCGAGGCTGATCGCAAAGTATTAGCTTTATTATCAGATAAAACACCGACAATTTTGGTGGTGAATAAATCAGACTTGATGGGTGATAAAGGTAATTTATTGCCATTGATTCAGGATTTTGACTTGGAATTTCCATTTACAGACATCGTACCTGTGAGTGCAAAAAAAAGCCTCAATCTAGATGAGCTTTTACATACGATTCGTAAGTATTTACCAGAGCAAGCTGCGATTTACTCTGAAGATGAATTGACTGATAAAAATGAACGCTTCCTTGCCGCAGAGCTAGTGCGGGAGAAGATTTTCAGATTACTTGGTGATGAGATTCCTTATTCAGTGGCTGTGGAAATTGAAAAATTTGAAGTGGTTGGTAATCTTCGCCGTATTTTCTGTGCCGTGATTGTCGATAAAGATAGCCAAAAACCAATGCTTATTGGTAAAAATGGCGAAAAAATGAAACAAATTTCTACTGAAGCCCGCCAGGATATGGAGAAACTATTTGGTGGTAAAGTTTACCTAGAAACTTGGGTCAAAGTTAAAGGTGGTTGGGCTGACGATGAAAGAGCGTTAAAAAGTCTAGGTTATTAGCAGGGCAGTCTTTTAGCTTATTAGTAGAGTATTCATTATGCCGAATAATGTCTATAACATTCCTGTTTATGGCAAGCCAATCGAGCTAGATGAGCAAGGTATTTATTATGCTATCAATCGTAAAACTGGTGACATTAATAATGTGTTTCAGTTGGTTTATGAAATTGATGCTAAAGAAGATGATACCGAAGTAGACCAAAACTGGTATTTATACCAATTAAAAAA
>JAYTRW010000482.1:0-3002 GCA_043745985.1 Methylotenera sp. | reverse complement strand
AAACCTACATGCACAATCCAGCAATCACCCAAGTCAACATTGATGAAACTCTGGCTAATCGCTGGAGCGGTCGAGCCTACGATGCTGCAAAATCAGTGAGTAGCGAGCAGATGACTGCCTTGCTGGAAGCGGCTCGCTGGGCGCCGTCATGCTTCGGTGATCAACCATGGCGCTTTGTGGTATGGGATAAAAATATAGATGCTCAATCGTGGCAACAGGCGTTTGACTGCTTGGCACCAAGTAACCAAGCTTGGGTGAAAGATGGTTCTGTACTTTTATTGGTGTGTGCGGATACTCTGTTTAATCATAATCAACAGCCTAATCGTTGGGCGCAATATGACTCAGGCGCAGCAGCCGAAAACCTATGCTTACAAGCTTCAAGTATGGGTTTGATGGCGCATCAAATGGGTGGTTTTAATGCAGATCTAGCGCGTGAAAGATTCAGTATTCCAGCACAATTCACGCTGATGGCGATGGTTTGCGTTGGCTATGCTGCAGATATTGCAACAGTCACTGGCGAAGCATTAGTACGTGAAACTGCTGCACGCTCACGTCGCCCATTGAATGAATTGTTTTTCGCTAATAGTTGGGGTCAATCGATTAACAAATAGATTGGCTCAACTTTAAATATTTGATTAATAGTATTTACGGGAATTAGTTAAGCCTAGCAGGTTTAGTTAAAACCCACTGGGCTTAACTAAACCTGCTAGGTCTGCTAAAATCTAGTCTGTTAGTTACAAGTTATTTACAAGTTACTTAAATCATCAAATTAATCAATTAAATTTAGGATCTAGCTATGGCGGTTGTTGCACTCAACAAAGAAAATTTTAAAGAAACAATCGAAAACAATAATTTCATTATTGTTGATTTTTGGGCACCATGGTGCGATCCATGTGTAGCGTTCATGCCAACATTTGAAGCTGTGGCTGCAAAAAATCCTGATATTGTATTTGGTATGGTCAATATTGAAACAGACCCTGAAATTGGTGAGTATTTTGAAGTGAATCAAATTCCAGGTATTTTAGTGATTCGTGAACAAGCTGGTATTCATGCGCAAGTGGGTGAAATTGGGGCGCCAGCGTTAGATGCTATTATTCAATGGGCACGTGATTTTGATATGACAGAAGTACGTGTTTATTACGAACAAGAAGCTCAAAAAGCTAACTAGTGGTAAACCAATAAAGCTTGAACAAAATAAAAAAGCGGCCATAAGCCCCTTTTTTATTGCTTGAGAGCTTTGCACGAATAGATTTTCTGTGTTGTTAGAACGAACCTGTCGTGATTAATCTGAACAGATAATATGCGCCAATTAGCATCATCACATACATTGGTACATCGCCACTTTTCTTAGTTTCAGATTTACTTCCTGAACTCATCCAGCGATTAAGCATCCACAATACAAAAATAATCACTGGAATCATCATCATGCTCGTGGTGGATTCAAATAATTTACCCAGTATTTTTTTTAGTATGCCATCATCATTAAAAAACTCCATAGCAATGCCCACAATACCAAGTAGCATCAAGCCCATGCGCCCCATTGCCGCTAAAACACTCAACTTGCTTTCAGGGTCAATATCTTTATTTTTGAGGTATTTATTGGGATCTATCTTCTCGTTTGGTTTCTGCTTGGCCATATCGTATTCCTTAATATTTAAAGCTTATCAGTCTAAATTTTAGCTAGATAAATATTTAATTAGCAGCCAGATACTTACTTGGATCTACCGACTTACCTTGGCGGCGAATCTCAAAATGTAACTTTACCGAATTGCTATCAGTGTTACCCATTTCGGCAATTTTCTGACCTCGGCTCACTTGTTGGCCTTCTTTAACCAGTATCAGGCTATTGTGTGCGTAAACCGATAAGTAATTGGCATTATGTTTAATGATGACTAATTTGCCATAACCACGCAAATCTGAGCCGCTATAAATCACCTTGCCAGCGGCGGCGGCAGTAATTGCCTGACCCGTGCTGCCAGCGATATCAAGCCCTTTATTGCTCGCCTCATTAAAGTTTGCAACGACCTTTCCTTTAGTTGGCCATGCCCAATCAATATCTTCATTTGAATCAGTGCTTGGTTTTACGTCAGTATTTGGCTTTACCTCTGTATTCGATTTGGCATCTGGCTTGCTGTCTGATGTTGAAGCGACTGCTGGCTTAGTGGTTGGAGCTATTGCTACAGGTTTATCAGCAGTTTTCTCAGTAATTTTTTCAACTACTTTAGCTGCGGGCAAAGGTTTTTTTAGCGCTTCGTCACTGTATGGCTCGCGTATGGCTTTAGGCTCAGTAATGGCGACTATGACTGGGGCTTTAATTGCAACGCTTGCAGTACTGCTTGAACTGGCGTCTGTATTAATCGGAGTGATTTCAACACCATCGCTATTAGTGGTTGGCACTGGCTTTGTTTCAGCTATGACTGACTTATCTTTTAGCGCACTAAATTTAAGCGTTTGCCCAACATTAATATTGTATGGAGCGCTGATATTGTTAGTCTGAGCAATATCTTTATAGTAATAACCATACTCAAGGCCGATGCTAAATAGCGTGTCCCCTTTTTTAACGAGATAAGCGTCAGGCCGCCAATCACCAGCTTTATAAGTGGGTCTATTTGTTTTTTTTGCACTGACTCCAGTATTAGTTACGCTTGGCTTACTAGTTGGTAAGCGGTCAATGACTGGTGCTGGAGGGTTGCTGCTACAGCCTGCAAGGAATGCAATGATGATTAAATTTGAAGCGTTGCGCATCCTTATACGCATGGTTATAAAGTGCCCCCTAGTAGCGGCACAAATTTAACTGGTTCGAGTTTTGTGTGGCGGTAATCTTTTTGAGTGTGTCGTTCTACAAGATATAAAATTTGCTCATCGGTGCCGACAGGAATGACTAAACGGCCACCCACAACAAGTTGATCTAATAAATCTTGCGGTATATGGCTGGCAGCAGCAGTGACAATAATGCCGTCAAATGGCGCATATTCTGTAATGCCTATATTGCCATCCGCATG
>JAYTRW010000481.1:0-3010 GCA_043745985.1 Methylotenera sp. | reverse complement strand
AACGTATCGATGTTGTCTGCCCAGGTTTTAGTAGCGACTGCCTCGAAACATTGGAGGAAATCGCCATGGAGGGTAAACACATCTTTCAAAGCAATGGCGGTGGTGAATACAACTACATTTCTGCATTAAATGAGAATGAAGCTTGGATCCACGCTATGGCAACCATTGCACTAGAAAATCTACAAGGCTGGGTTTCTACTGAGTGGGATGCTGGCAAAGCGAGAAAAGACAATGAAATGACTAAATTACGAGCGCTAGCGATAAGTGCTGATGGCAAAAAATAGACCATCACCCTTTAACACTAATACTTTACAAACTAAAACGCTAAAAAAGCATGTTAAACCAATGTTTAAAAAAATTTGCCTTAATGGCTGCATATCATTTTGTTTAATATTGAGTGGATGTGCTCAATTAGCATCACTGAACAAAAAACTGAACCCACAACACATAGTTAAAACTACTAAAATAGCCTCAAAATGGCAAGCGACACTTCCACATAACGGCTCCGAATCGAATTTATCGCAGTTTTGGCAACAATTTCAAGATCCACTTTTACTATCCCTGATTGATGCCGCTGAAAAAGAATCAGCTTCCTTAGCCTCGGCCAAAGCCCGCATTGCGCAAGCACGCTCTAAACTTTCGCAAGCCAACGCTGCATTAATGCCTGCTGTAGATGGTAGCGCATCAGCTTCACGCGGTGTACAACAACCTTCTACAAGCGTTCAAGGCAGCGGCGCTCAAGGTGGAAGCAATAGTGGCAGCGGTGCATTCAACAGTACACAAATTGCCGCGCAAGCAAGTTGGGAGCTTGATATTTTTGGTGCAAATCACGCCATATTAGAATCAAGCAAAGCACAAGAGAATGCTGCCAAAGCAGGCTGGCACGAAGCTCGCGTATCAGTCGCAGCAGAAC
Source organism: Methylotenera sp. (assembly GCA_043745985.1). Lineage (GTDB taxonomy): Bacteria > Pseudomonadota > Gammaproteobacteria > Burkholderiales > Methylophilaceae > Methylotenera. The sequence goes on along the minus strand of JAYTRW010000481.1, from coordinate 2,097 downwards.
TCGCTAATACTTATTTTAACCAACGTTTTTGCGAGCTACAAGTTGGCGTTTTGCAGGCAGATGCAATGTCTCGCGCGCAGTCTGTCAGGCTAACAGACGTTGCCGTTAATGCTGGATTTTCTGCGCCAGCCAATGGCCATCTTGCCAAAGCGAGCCTAGCTGATGCAACACAACAACTTAAAGCCCAACAAGCGCAATGTGATTTAGAAGTTAAAGTCTTAGTTGCCCTGACTGACCTAGACGAAACGGCGCTTCGTGAAAAGCTCACCAATCAACCATTTAAAGCCGATATTAATGCCGTAGATGGTCTATTTAAACTCAATGAAATTCCTGCACAAATTCTTGCACAACGACCTGATATTTACACAGCTGAAGCAGATTTAATCACTGCCGCAGCGGATGTGAAAAACACCTATGCTGAGGGTTTGCCAAAAGTTTCACTTAACGGCTCAATTGGTTGGATGTGGCTTTCTGGCACAGGGTTTAGTACTAACGGTAAAACCTGGTCTTTAGGGCCAATCTCCATCACATTTCCTATTTATCATGGTGACGTTCAGGTGGCTGGGCTAGCAAGTGCTGAAGCTAACTATGAGGACAAAGCGGCCAATTACCGTAGCAAAGTGCGTTATGCCGTAAAAGAAGTCGAAGAAGCACTGGTCAATTTGCATAGCGCCAATATACGTCAAGCCGATATTGCCGAAGCCGCAAATGGTTATCGTGCCTCTTTTGTCGCGATGGAAGCCAAAGTGAAAGCTGGTTTCGCTAACTTAATCGAGCTGGAAGAGCAACGTAGAACCGTATTATCCACTGAAACGACTGCGCTTAATAATCTTAAACAACGTACGCAAGCTTGGATTAGCCTATATCGTGCAGCAGGCGGCGGTTGGCAGCATGAAGAAGTGCCTCCGACTGGAATTGAAAGCACAAGTGAAAAATGAACACTCAAAAACAAAAGTTTAGAAAAATCAGTTTAACCATCATCGGCCTTTTAATAGTAGCGAGTCTGCTCTATTACAAAACCAGCCACAGAGATAACACTGCCGATAAGGTCACAGAAAGTGCTAACAGCGCAGCAAATACGCCCAAAGCTAGCTTAACTGTCACTACTGTAAAACCGCAACAGACAAAATTAAATAAGCTACTAAGCACTAACGGCAATATTGCGGCATGGCAAGAATCAAGCATCAGCAGTGAAGTCAACGGTTTGCTTTTAAGTGAAGTATTAGTCAACTTGGGGGATCATGTAAAGCGTGGGCAAGTACTGGCAAAGTTTGCAGCATCAACCATAGACGCCGATCTTGCACAAATGCAAGCCAATGTTGCGGAAGCCAATGCCACATTGCTGGAAGCTGAAAGTAACGCCAACCGCGCACACAGCATTCAAGACTCAGGTGCGCTAAGTAAGCAGCAAATTGAACAGTATTTCACAGCGGAGGCAAGCGCAAAAGCACGCCTAAGCGCAGCCCAAGCCAAAATGCATGTGCAAAACATTAAGCTTAAACAAACAACCGTTATCGCACCAGATGATGGCTTAATTTCACTTGCACCCGCCACAGTAGGTACTGTGTATACTCCAGGACAAGAGCTGTTTCGCTTGATACGCAAAGCCCGAATCGAATGGCGCGCTGATTTAACTTCTGCAGACACTTCACTAATTAAAGCTGGCATGAAAGTACAAATCACATTGCCAGACAGCAGTATCACACAGGGGTTAGTGCGTTCGGCCTCACCAATTGTTGACACTAAAACGCGCAACGCCATTGTATTCGTTGATATTCCCGCAGGTAGTGCAAAAACGGGGATGTTCGCCCGTGGTAACTTTATTCTCGGTGAAACACAAAGCCTTACATTGCCTAACGACGCCATTGTGATGCGAGATGGTTTTGCTTATGTGATGCAAGTAGAAGGTAATAAGATTAAACAAACAAAAGTTCAACTTGGACAGCGCACAGGTGAGCGTGTTGAGCTGCTCAATTTTGATGCGCCAGAGGCAGATATTGTTGAAAGTGGTGGTGCATTTTTGGCTGATGGCGATAGCGTGAAGGTTGTACAAAAAGCAGTACAGAAAGCCGCAGAATGAACATTTCTAGCTGGTCC
>JAYTRW010000480.1:0-3015 GCA_043745985.1 Methylotenera sp. | reverse complement strand
AACAATAAAGAAACTGCTAGAGCAATGGGAGCGAGAGTATGACAGATAGGTGTTTTTTGTATATTCATGATATCAATCGAAATTAATGAAGAAGTTACCATTATAAATGATAACCATTATCATTACTATTTAATTTAATAAATTCAACTTAAAAAATTATGAAAAAATTAAATTATCAATTTCTACTTAGAAAGCGATTAATAATGAGTAAGTAAAATTCGCTGTTACAAGAGAGGCAGGCCGGAAGCACTTGATGTAGTAAAGCTCTAGATTGCTGTATTGCTGTATTTTCAGAACGCTGGCCTAGGCGGCTAGGTGTATTTATTAATTAGCAAGCGTCGCTTGTGATGGCCGACCCTCCTTAAAATGAGTATTACAAAGGAATTAAATGATGAAATCAGAAGCAGAATATGACTTTTCTAAAATGAAGTCTCGCAAAAATCCGTATGCGACTAAACTTAAAAAGTTTGTGACCATGAGATGAGATGAGATGAAGACGTTATTGCTTATTTCTAGATAAATATCTGATGAAAAAGGCGTTTAATATCAATATGTTATCAATCTTTACTCACGCAAATGCGTTATTAATCATAGAAAATGGATGTTTCTTGGCAAACCACACCCTAACTCGCTCGCACACCCAGTCTGGTGGGCAATCATTGGCCGCACCATAAAATGAGAAGGCTGATACCATCAAGGTTTCAGCTTTTTCCATTTACATGTCAAAGATTATGAATCTGAGCACGCTTCAAACTGAAAGTTCGTTCTCTGGCTTATTGGAGATTAAATGCCCGCTATTTTAAAATGCAAAACGGGAGCAGAAGCTCCCGTTTTGATTACTTTAAAATTTCTTATGGTTTGCTTTTACGTCGACGCGCTGCAAATCCTATTAAACTCAAACCAACTAGCATCATGCCATAGGTTTCAGGCTCTGGTACTGCAGATACACTTGATGAATAAGTACGATAGTTACTAAAACCTCTAGGTAAACCGCTGATAGAAAAACTTGTTTGTGGAGCTAGCCAGTGGAACAAAAGCTCGCCTCGGCCAAAATGGACCGCTAAGTAATCAAAAGAAGCAGCACTGCTAAAGCTAGCAGACTCTCCATTACCTACTAAATCAAGTGAACCACCCACTAAATTATATTGAGTCTCTACAACGCCTTTGATACTTAGAGGGTCTTGAGGAGTAATATTGTCGTTATAGTACCAAATCTTATCTGCTGAAGAAGTTGATGTAAAACTGACTGTACTTGGCATAGATTGTCCCGCCCCAATAATACTGAATTGACTAGATGCAAAAGGAACATCAACCCATAATGGGCTAACAGGCGCAGCTGGCTTAGCGTTAGCAATTTGGTGTGAAAACAGACCAAACACTAAAAAAGTTGAAACGAATAACTTTAACATTTTGTACTCCTACTCATAGATGATGTCACAATGACAAAACAAAAACTTGATTTCGACTTGTTTGTATCTTTTAAACTCAACTAGAGTATCGTTTTAATCTAAAATTTTCACAATAGCCCATTTGGACTATCAGTTATATACATTTAAAAATAAATTCAAATGTTGTAAGTTTAATTTAAGTACAAAATCCAAACACCTGCTTTATCGCAAACTTCTAGAGAAGAGTATGATTGATGAGTTGTTTACTTTTGAGATCTAACTTATGGGAATATATTCAACCCAGTGCCCATGTTCATCATCTCGGGCGCACTAATTGGTCAAACTATAGACCCTGATAACGTCGCATCAATTTACCGCGTACTTTTCAACAACCGCTCAATATCAATCTCTTGTAAGACTTTTCTATAAGCGTCAAAATCTTCAATAGCGAGTGGGCGACTAAATAAATAACCTTGATATTCATAACAACCAATTTCTTCTAAGAAATCTCGCTGCCCTTCCACTTCTACGCCCTCTGCAATAACAGATAGACCCAAACTATTTGAAAGCGCAACGATAGTACGGACAATGACCGCATCATTCTGGTCACTCAAAACATCTTGCACAAACGATTTATCAATTTTTAATTGGTATAGCGGCAACTGTTTTAAATAACTTAATGATGAAAATCCTGTGCCGAAATCATCTAAGGAGAATCTAATCCCTGCTGCTTGCAGCAAGGTCATCTTAGCAATCACGTCATCCATATCATCCACCAGCATACTTTCGGTCAGTTCTAGTTTTAATCTATGCGGATTTACGTTTGTAACACTTAGCACGTCTAACACTTGCGCCACAAAATCTGGTTGATGAAATTGCTTGGCGCTAACGTTGATAGATAGATTCAGGTGTTCAGTATCTGCAGACCCAGCCCAAGAAACGAGTTGTTTGCAGCCTGTTTCTAGCACCCACTTACCTAGAGGCAATATCAGTCCCATTTCTTCCGCTAGAGGGATAAATTCTAGCGGAGAAATCATGCCTTGCAGCGGATGATTCCAGCGAACCAAAGCTTCAGCGCCAGTCACTACTCCTGCCCTATCTATTTGAGGTTGATAGTGCAATACAAATTGATTATTACCTATACCATGGCGTAGCGTTTCTACTAAGCTCGCCTTAATATCGACATTAGCTTGTATTTCTGGGTCAAAAAATCTTAAGCAATTTCTACCAGCAGATTTTGCTTGGTACATGGCAATATCCGCACGTTTTAGCGCTTCATCTACCGTGTCATTGTTACCAACAAATATCGTAGCGCCTAAGCTAGGCGTGCTGTAATAACCATGTGGCAGTATCTCGTAAGGTTGATTGAGTGCTTGGATTATTTTAGCACCAACAATTTCTACTTGGTTTTTAGCTTCTAATGAAGTTTGGTCAAGGTTTTCAAGCATTACCACAAACTCATCACCACCGAACCTTGCCACTGTATCGCAATCTCTTAAACAGCCCTGCAATCGCAACGCCACATGCTTTAACAAAGCATCCCCCATATCATGACCCATGGTGTCGTTTAGGGTTTTAAAGTTATCTAAATCTATAAATATTAATGCGCCGTAGGATTGGCTTCTGG
>JAYTRW010000479.1:0-3015 GCA_043745985.1 Methylotenera sp. | reverse complement strand
CTTGCTCGCTACACTATCTACAATTTATACAGGAGCATTTGCGATGGATTTAGGTGAAACGCGCAGCACATTAAACGACCAACAGAATGTAGCCGTCACCATCTACAACGGTGATTTAGCATTGGTCAAAGATACACGCCATGTGACGCTTAAAACTGGCTTAAATGCTTTAGCATTGCGTGATGTGAGTGCACAAATTCGCCCTGAAACAGCACTGTTACCCAGCATCAACGCACCCGGCAGCCTGACCTTACTTGAGCAAAACTTTGATTTTGATTTACTGACACCACAAAAACTACTTGAGAAATATGTAGGTAAATCTGTGAGTATGGTAAAAATGCACCCAACAACAGGCGCTGAAACCACAGAGAAAGCCACAGTTCTTTCGGCCAACAACGGCATAGTGCTTCAAATTGGCAATCGTATTGAAACAGGCATTCCTGGCAGGATTGTTTATGATGACGTTCCAGAAAACTTACGTGAGAGACCAACATTAATCACGCAAATAAATAACAAAGGTGCAACTGACCAAACAGTTGAGTTGAGTTATTTAACCGGTGGGCTGGGCTGGAAGGCCAATTATGTTGCCGAGTTAAGTCCGAAAGAAGACAGCATTGATTTGTCTGGCTGGGTAACACTCACCAACACGAGTGGAGCAAGTTACAAAAATGCTAAATTGCAATTGGTGGCTGGTGATGTGAATCGAGTTCACCACCCACAAATATTCCCCATGGCAAAAGCGATGCGTGGCGATGTGATGTGATGATGGCTGAAGCTGCCGCACCAATGGCTGAAGAGTCCTTACTCGAATATCACCTCTACACCTTGGATCGTGCAACCACAATTGCTGAAAATCAAACCAAACAAGTTGCTTTACTCTCTGCATCGAATGTACCCGCGCGTAAAGAATTGGTCTTAGGTGGTGCGGATTATTACTATCAAAGTAGCTATGGCGATCTCGGGACAAAAATGAAAGTTGCCGTGTTTGTTGAGTTTGATAATAAAGAAGCCTCAAAATTAGGCATGCCATTACCTAAAGGCGTATTGCGTGTTTATAAAAAAGATGGCGCTGGTAATGCGCAATTCGTAGGTGAAGATAACATCGATCATACGCCTAAAAATGAAGTGGTACGCTTAAAACTAGGTGAATCTTTTGATGTGACTGCCGATAAAAAGCAAACTAGTTTTAAAGTACTACCTAATCCGCAAAAAGGTCACAGTGCGTTTGAAAGCGCCTATGAAATTGTCTTAAAAAATGCGAAGAAAGAAAAAATGACGGTTATCGTGCAAGAGCCTATTTCTGGCGATTGGACCATTACTTCTGAAAGTCAGCCTCACAAAAAGGTGAATAATCATTTAGCCGTTTGGAAAGTTGAAATTCCTGCTGAAAGTAATACAACATTAAGCTATAAAGCGATTGTTAAGTATTAAATGAGTCTGCTAAGTAAAACTCCCTTCATCCTTATAGGCGGGATAGGCGGGCGGGAGTTAAATAATAGAAGCAACACTAACCCTAAAGATCACTATGAAATCAATAACATGCTAAAACTAGGAACACTCTACTTAATCCCAGTGACTCTAGGAGAAGACAACATCACTAAGGTGTTGCCGCCTGACGTTATTAGCATCGCGCAGCAATTAGATGTTTTTGTGGTGGAAAGTGAAAAGTCTGCGCGGCATTTTTTAAGTATAATTAAAACGGCTAGGCCAGTCCGTGAGCTGTCATTAAATTTGCTCAATGAGCATACTGAAGACAAAGCCTTGCCCGATTTATTAAAACCACTCTTAGCAGGTAAAGATGTAGGTTTAATGAGTGACGCTGGCTGCCCAGGGGTGGCTGATCCTGGGGCAAAACTAGTGGAATTAGCCCACCAAAAAGGGATACGCGTTGTGCCATTTGTAGGGCCAAGCTCAATTCTATTAAGCATGATGGCCTCAGGCCTTAATGGTCAACAATTTGCATTTCTAGGCTATTTGCCAGTCGACAAAACGCTACGTAACCAAAAACTCAAGGAAATTGAGAAACGCTCGCTCTCACACAAAGAAACGCAACTATTTATAGAAACACCCTATCGCAACCAACATATGTTAGAGGCCATACTGAGCGTCTGCCAGCCGAATACAAGGCTGTGTGTAGCATGTGATATTAGTTTAGAATCTGAAATGATAATGACAAAAACAATCACTAGTTGGAAAAAATCACCGTTGCCAGACTTGCATAAACGGCCGACGGTATTTTTGTTATTGGCTTAAGCGCCTCACTGGAGCATAGCTGAGTCTATGCACTGGTGTAATTCCATATGCATCCAACATTTCCAAATGAAAAGCCGTTGGGTAGCCTTTATGCTTTGCAAAGCCATATTGCGGATATATTTTATCTAGTTCGTACAACTCAGCGTCTCGCGCTACTTTGGCGAGTATAGACGCAGCAGAAATGGCTTGTACTTTGCTGTCACCTTTCACTATGGCTTCGCATGGCAAGCTGATTTTTGGGCATTTATTGCCGTCCACTTGTACTAAATCAGGAATAATGCCGAACTGCAGTTGCATAGCGTCAATGGCGCGCTTCATGGCCAATAAGCTCGCTTGTAGGATATTGATTTGATCAATTTCTTGCGCGCTACAACTGGCAATTGCCCAAGCCAGTGCATGTTGTTTAATTTCAACGCTTAGTAAATCACGTTTCTTTTCAGAGAGTTTTTTAGAATCAGCCAGTCCAATGATTGGTCGGTCAGGATTTAAGATAACTGCGGCGGCATAAACTGCACCAGCTAGAGGCCCCCGACCTGCCTCATCGGCTCCACAGATTAACTTTGATGTTGTCACTTAGGCCAAGTAAGCAAGAATAGCATTTGCGGCTTTTTCTGCAGTATTTTGCTTTAAACTATGGTGAATTTTTGTAAATTCAGTTTTAATTTTTGCGATGTTGTCAGCATCACTCAACAGTTTGATAGTTGCTTCTGCAAGCTTTTCAGGCGTTGATTCATCTTGCAACAATTCTGGCACCACAAACTT
>JAYTRW010000478.1:0-9404 GCA_043745985.1 Methylotenera sp. | reverse complement strand
CCGCTTGTGTAACCAATCTGTGTTTCGCATGCATTAAGATTACTTGTATAGCTAGACATTGCTACGCTATTAGCCGGAATGATGGTGCAGCTATCAAGCTGGTTTCTAACATAGGATGATCCATTCCAGTATTGCGCTTCAAGCGGCACTGGCAGCGCTAAGAGTTCAGAGCCATAGGCATTTTGTAGCTTAATGCGGCCACTACGGATTGTGGTTGTACCTTCGGTGCCTAGAGAAGAACTTACTAAATCTGTATCGATTGAACGCAGTTTAATAATAATGGGCGAGGTGCGTGCGGCAGTGAAGGTGTAACTTGGTGTTACATTTGCTAGACCAGCGGCAAATGAACTTAAGCCGAAACTTGCATTTGTGAATGAACCGAGGCTTGAGCCATTACCATCTGAAAGGCTGGTAGCTTTGGCAAAGTTGGGGCTAGTATTTACCGATCCATCGTAATTTTGTGTAACTGTGCCTGCAGCGTTCAAAGCTCTAAGTTGTACGTTAAATGGTTGAGCAGAATAGGTAAAACTGCCAACAATGCAACCTTGAGTGACTACCGTATCAAAATGATCTGGAATAAAACGACCAACATTTCCTGCGCCATTGCATGCTGTGCCACTAGTACCTGTGTTGCCAGTAGCTGTAAGCCCAGAACCAAGATAATTTGCACTAGCGAGGGTAGCAGAGAGGTCTCCATTGCCTACTTCACTCCATTTAAGTGTACTACTGCTAGCCGCACCATTAGTAAATGCACCTAAAGCGCCTGTAAAATTGCCATTCACAGCGGCAGAGCCGGTAGGCTGGCATTTGGTAAAGGTTAAATTGACACCTTCAGCAACATTTTCTTTTGCAAAATTGGGCGTAGCAGTACCCGCTACATTTTTTGCCGTGACTGTAGCGCTAAAATTATTGCCTGCTTTAATTGGTGTCGCAGTAACACCCGTAATAGCAAAGCTGGCAGGTGCAGCAATAAATGTGTCAGTGCCCGTCATATTTAAATTGCCAACTAGATATTTGGCGTTCAAGGTCATATTGCCAACATCTGCATATTGTAGCGTCACCGTTGCGCTGCCTGTAGCATCAAAAGCCAAGCTCACAGCTCGGCCAGTGGTATCGCAAGCAGCGCCAGTACTATTGCTACTGTTAAGAGCGTTGCTGTTGATTCTAATTGGTAGTGTGCCTGTAGTAGGGTTGGTATAAGCACATGTAAAGCTAACACTTTTACTGGCACTGGAAAATGCTGGGGTACAGCTTAGACTGTTATCAATTTTTTTTACTGCTTTAATCGAGAGCGTTTGACTTGACTCTGCACGGTGATCTGGCACTGATAGCAGAAAACCAGCTTCTAAAAAAGTGAGGTTGCTATCGCAAGTAGTACCTGACGTGTAATCAACAGGTAAACAAACTGTTCCATTACCAGTGTTTTCAGTAATCGAGCCTGATAAAAGGTTGATATTCAATGCCTCGATAAATCCATTGGTGAGGCCTAAAGTAATACTCGACTCATTGCTAAACGTGTAATTACCAGTGCCCCCCCCAGTGTCATTGACTGGGTTAACAGTCGATACGCTAGACCACGTACCATGATTGGTACTGGTAGACATCTGCATGGTTGTACCTGCTAAATTGAATAATGCATGTGTCGCATCGTGCGCCTCTATCACGACATTTGCTGTATTACAGCCTACCACTTGCCCAGCATGCATAATGTGGAAATGATCTAAACTTGTGCAAGTTGTACGCGTAATGGCCATGTCAGCTGCAGCTTGTGTTGCATTAATTTCTCTTGCATAGATATACACTTCATCAATAAAACCATTTGCACTATTCGGTGAGCCGTTAGCAGGCGTGATGCCACTACTGCGGTTATCACCAATGTAAATAGTGTTTAGCGCCGCAATACTGCCGCTAGAAGTTGTGCGGAATGGGGTGGTGGTATTGGTGGTGACTAACGCACCATCTAGAAAAATTTGCTGGACCGTTTGGTTAGTGCCCACCTTGATATTCCAGCTAACGCCTACATGGTGCCATGTACCTGCAGAAAACGTACTTGCAGTAGTCGCCTCGGCTATGCGCACAGCGCCAGCACTATCAGTCAGGACAAATCGTAACTTACCATTGGCTAGTTTCACTAAGAAAAAAGGTTGCGCAGCGATTTTAGTTGCATCAAACAACATTGCATCTGACGATGCCGCATTCCAAGCGGTATTAGATTTATACCAAAAATCTACAGAACCATTGCTGGCTGGTGTAATAGGTGTAGCAATCGCGTCTATCACAGTGTTTAATACATTACTTGGAAAACTACCGCCACGACAGAGTTTCCCAGACACTGTACTGGTTGGTGTACCAACGCGTGAAGCATCTTGACTATTGCCAGAAGTGTCTTTGATTTCACCAGTTACCCCTAACCAGATGCTCTCATCAAGCCTATACTCCGCAGTTTTAGCCGCTAATTGGTTAGCTGGATACCATAAAATAGTAGTGCCGTTTGTCGTATCAATAAAGTTTTGTTTAAAAGCATATTGGGTTGTGTCTGCTGTTGTGAGCTGAACACCAACTGTTGCTGATGAGCCGTCACTACTGCCAGTGGTGTAGTTATATTTGAAATTACCATTAACGCCTGTGTTACTTTCAAATAAGGCAATTTGGAAGTTATAGCGAGCGGTTTGATTATAAAGTTTGACGTTATCCCATGAAATAACAAAACGTTTTTTGCCAGTAGCGTCAGTGAGTAGCTCATATTTAACGGCTGCACCTGTTGTACTGTTTGCAGTACCCGCCACGATATCTGTCCAGTACGCCACCATTAGGTTTACAGGAACGCCACTAGTGCATCCTGTATATGCAGTGGCCGAAGTGGAAATAGGTAAAGCAACATTTGAGTAATTGCGATGATAACCAGAAGTGTCTGATCCAAATGCGAGCATGCCGTTTGAATAGATACGTACGCTGGAGTAGTTCACACCGCCAAATGTAAAAGTAAATCCTGTTGGAAAAGTAACATCAGACCAGTCATCGTCACCTGCTGGATAGCCCGTACATGCAGGGCTTGCACTAGTTGCGTGCCAAGTAATGCTTGTTGCGGTAGCGCTTGGTGTGTCGTAGCTAAAGTTATCATTTAGATAGGCATAAGTGGCAGCATGCGCAGTACTGACAGCGAATAGCACACTCACTATCAATAGAGCGGTATACCAATATAAAATTAGCTGCCTGTTTAACCTAATGTGCCATAACGCCTTCATTAATACCCACAATCCTTCATGTAAACTTCCCACATACAGGCAGAGTATGTAGTGTTTCAATTAATTTCATTGTTGGATTAAAGGTGGTTTTAGGCTTTATTTAACACGTTGAATCAGGATGTTAGATCAAATGTGTTGAAAGGCTGGTATTGCAACTTAGTCATGCTAATTGAGGCTTTAGTTTTTTTGTATGGCAATATTCTGAATATGATTAGCACAGGTAGGCATTAATACTCTACAGTTGCCGACAAGCTGCGCTCCACGTGTCCAATACTGCCGACAGCACCACCAGCTGCGGCTGTCGATGTAAGACTGAACACCCTTTTATCAACTCCGCTTTCGTTGTATGGGGTCATGGAGCAGGCGACTGTTAATGCGAATCCGTTTACGCTGGCAGGCGCGGCGCTGGCTGGGCATGCTGTGGGCGTTGCCGAAATGCTACCGATACCCCACGCCAACCCAGCGCGTGCAGCCCAGTATGCACGGGATCCCTGTATATCCTGCGCCGATGCAATGTGCTGCGTATTAGAAAATGTCAGCATAAACGTGCCCAAGGCAGATAACACCACTAGCAGAAAAATAGCTGCCACCATACTAAAACCTCGCTCATTGTTAGGTATGTGCATCATGGTGTATTGTTGATGTGGACTTCATGATACAAGCTCACAGTTTCTCCACTATCCGTTACGTTTATCGTCATTTGTACCAGCGCATTGCGCTGATCTGCTGCGTTGTAGACAAAGTTACAAGAGGCTACATTACGTGCCAGTACCGCACCTGTTATTGGGCAAGAGGTCGTATAGGCATAATTAGCGGTACGGTATAGTGAACCGCCGCTACAAACAAACGAAACAATTTGTTCATTCGCAGGAATCACATGAAAACGGTTACTACCAGATGCCAAAGGGAACAACTTGCTGGAGATATTGATATGGGTTTCGTTAGCCAATGCACCTGCCACAACGCTTGTAACAACCGAAGTGTTATCTCCATTGTAAGCATCTGCGCCAGTAATGCCTAGGTTATATATAGCGATTATATCATTCTGTGTGATTTGCTGATCGGCAGGTAAGTTTGCATTGAGGCCAAACATATCAAAGCCATTATCCGCCGCAGTGAAGTCTAGAATGTCGCCCGCTCCAGTGCTGTTTGTTTCAGCACGATAACGACCACCAGCTTTGGTGGGAATAAATTCAATACATTGATTATTGGTATTTGGTTGGCGAATGCTATTCGGCAACGCCTTGCGAATATCTCGAGACATGCGGCGTATGGCAGTGTCAGCCACATCAGTCAATGCTGCACGGCGTGCGCTATCGAAATAGGCATCCACAGGTTTTTTGATAAACACGGCGACCATTGCACCCAAGATGCCCGTAATCACGATGACTATCACAGCCTCGACTAGCGTAAACCCCCGCGTATATTGTAATGACTTAATCATGTATGTCTAATAGTTCGCTCGGTAGCCAGTCATGCTGATGCTTTCACCACTATGTGTAATAGTGACAGTGATTTGCTTCGCGGTTACGCCTAATGCCGCACTGCCATCGGTAACTGCGATGCTGATAATGTAAGTAGCCAATGAGGTTGGCAGGTCTGTAAATTGTGCGTTGCTCAGGCCGTTATAATCATCAACATCATCATAACTATCGCGACTTGCTTCCACTACATTAGCTCCGCCATCGGGGTCAGCATATTCCTTAAGCAGAATCTCTTCTAGAATTGAATCTGCCAGTGCAGCAGACTGCTTATGTATTATTGGGTCAGCACTTGATTTGACTACAATATTCATTACAGAAAGTATGCCAACAACACCAATGCTCACTATGACGATGAATACGACTAGTTCGATTAATGTGAAGCCAGCCTGATATCGGTTATTCATGCACATAACCTGTGGCCGCTTCTACTGTAATGCCAGTGCTGCCAGCAATAGTAATTATTATATTAGCAGCCTGATTTGTGCTGCCTAGTGGTGTAAATTGAAACAATGCTATAGAGCCAACCAGTCCGCTACCGCCGCGAGGAGTATTGGGTAGCGTTGGAGCTACATTGCAGACTCCATCCGCGGGCGTGTTTGTATCAATACTAAGCGTAACCCCAGTGCCGTTCAACGTAACACACACAGTACGTCGTTGCGCGATGGCAGTTTTTTGCGCGTAACGTAGTAATGATAGTGTTTCATCATGAAACCCGCGACTTTCGAAAGCAGATTGATCGGCAAAACGGGGTAGAACTGCGACAGCAAGTACTCCAATGATAACTATTACTACGACCAGCTCCACAAATGTGAACCCTGCGTGGTGCGTTATCATTCCTTTACATTTTCTCGACATATTAAAGGTTAACATTTATGCAATGTAGCATAACCTAGTTTAGGTTCTACCACTTAATTTTGCTACATTGCATCGATGTTATGCTCGTTACGAGATACCTGTAACTTGAGCAGCGGCAGTAGCGCCTCCTGTAGTTTGCGTCACAACACATGCTACTGTGGCATCAACAGCAATAGCTGTTGAAGCGATGGTATAGCCTGTAGGCAAGCCACCTTGCATAAAGTTGGCAGCATCGCTACACGTAGCTACAGCAACTCCTTTTGCAGGTGCGGCCTTGCGAGTGCCATAGTTGATAGCCGAAGCTGATGAAATGCCGCCGACAACTCCTTGTAAAGCAGCGGCTCTTGCTTCAGTACTTACATCTACAAACTTCGGTAGGGCAGTTGCTGCTAAAATACCTAAAATTACAATGACAACAACTAATTCTATTAATGTAAAACCTTGTTGAGTACGCATGACAATCTCCTAGTTAAAATAGTTAAATCAAAATAAAAAAATCATTTAGTTGCAAGTAGACGTGGCTGCTGTAGTTGCAGCCACGGGAGCAATCACCACAGCGCTCCCTGCATTCCAAGTAGCTGCCGTGTAAGTAAATTCGCATGTACCAGCTGTTGCGCCAGGTACAGTAATTGTCAGCACGCTACCTGCGGCAGCACCACCTCCCGCTGTGGTGAAGTCAACTGGATTGACTGTGCTTAATCCAGCAGCCGTCACAATGCCATTGGCATCTGCCGTTGGGTACTGGTTGACTGCAGTGACATTATTAACACCTTCCATGTTGATAGTTTGGGCCGCTACGTTAGTTGTGCATGGAACGGCTTGAGCAAGACACTGTGCATGTGCCAATGCTGCTGCTGCTCGAACACCACCTAAGGCGCCATTAAGTTTTGCGATACGTGCTCGTGCCTGCATATCCGTAAAGCGTGGTAATGCTGTTGCGGCCAAAATACCTAGTATCACGATTACCACTACCAACTCAATTAATGTGAAACCCGTTTGGTACTTTTTCATTTCTAACTCTCCTCTATAACAACGCTGCTGCTAAAACTAATAATTATTTAAATATAATTGAGCAATATTAATGCCAAGTATATTTACTGAGTGGAACCAATGAAATGCCAGCGATATATGACACCTTTTTATCTGAGGCTAACTCAATTTCGCCATAAATCACCTTCATGCCATATCTGACTGTAAAGTCACCGGGAGCTGCTGGCGTGAAACTACGACGCTGTCCGACGACATAAACAATTTGATGTTTATAAACATCGTAAAACCAGTTTCCTCCTTGCAACGATTCAGCTTTACTAGCATCTATTTCACCTAAGTAGTTTTCAGGTTTTTGCGCCAGCAAATTAATAGGATTTTGCTCTGCAAGTGCCGGGATATCAGATGTGCGGTTAGCCATCATTAAGTCTGCCGCACTCATCCATAAGCTGCTTTTAATCATGGTTGCTGTATATTCCATAGCTGCTTTTTCTGCCTGTCCCTGATACCAAAATAAGCGATCTAACGCTGTAGCTGCTAAAATTGCTACCATACTAATTACTACAATTAACTCTACTAATGTGAAGCCACTTGAGGTTTTCAATCTTTTTGCTGTCGTTGATAAATGAGATAATGACATGATTGGCAATTTCTTAACGCCTAACCTTTATGTAACGCCACTTTGCCGAGATCCCATATTGGTAAAAATATGCCCAGCGCCAGAATTAGTACCATTACCCCTAGAAATATAATCAATATTGGCTCAATTTGGGCGCCCAGTGTTTTGATCTCATAATCAACATCACGCTGATACATATCAGCGACTTCTCCCATTAGGTCATCCAGTGAGCCAGATTCCTCACCTACTGCAATCATTTGCAATACAATCGGTGTGAATACGCCGCTGTTATTGGCAGTGCGTAAAATGCTTTCTCCACGTTCTACACCTTCACGCATCTGATCTATTTTTCTGGAGATGTAATCGTTATCGGCAGTTTGGGCCACTAACTTTAATCCACTAGTGATAGGCACACCGCTTTTGCTAGCTAAAGCGAAACTTCTGGCAAAACGTGCCATGGTGGCTTTATGGATAATTTTTCCCGCAATCGGCGTTTTTAATTTAAAACTATCCCATTTATATTTACCCGTACTAGTTGCAATATACGAGCGAAATAGAAATACACTAACAATAATTCCTGCAATAAGGTAAGGCCATGATGCAACCATGAAGTGCGAGAATCCTAGCAAGATTCTAGTCATTAAAGGTAATTCAGCACCAAACCCTTGAAATACTTTAGCAAAAGCTGGAATTACAAAAATATTGACTACTACCATAGCGATAGCCATCGCTATTATTACAAAAGTTGGATAGCGTAGCGCGGCTTTGATTTGATCGCGCATGAATTTTTCAAACTCCAAGTGATCGAATAAGCGCAAAAACACGTTATCTAACATCCCTGTGGTTTCACCAACGCGCACCATATTGATATAAAAGCTTGAGAAAATTTTTGGGTGTTGCGATAGGGCGGATGAAAGCTCACGTCCGCTACCTAAACTTTCACGAATATTACCAATCACACTAGTAAAGGCTTGATTATTGGTAGATGCCTGCAAGCCATTGAGCGCATTCATGATAGGGATGCCAGCTTTCAGCAAAGTATACATTTGCCGACTAAATAACATGACATCGATGGTTTCAATTTTCTCTTCAAATAATTGAATCGAAATATTCTTTGAGCCTGAAATAGATTCTTTAGCCAGAATTTCTATTGGCGTAATATTCAGGCCAAATAACTGATTCGCGAGCGTGTTGCTATCGGGGCTCTCCAATACGCCTTGCACTAAAGCGCCTTGTTTATCGCGACCTTTGTAGGTGAAAAATGGCATCTGGATTTTCCTTAGCCTATTCTTCGAACTGATTGCTGATGCGCATAGCTTCGGCAATCGTTGTCCGTTTTGCAATCACTAAATCTACCGCACCATTGCGTAGCGATTTACCTGCCATGTGTTCTCTGGCAAGTTTAATAAAATGGTTAGGGTCGTTGTTATTCGCGGCATCTATTAATTGATTATTCATTTCTAGCAGCTCGTAAACGCCTACACGTCCTTGGTACCCTGTGGCATTACACATACTGCAACCTTTGCCATGCACGTAGCGATGTTGATCAACTGCATCACCAAGCTCATGCTTTAACCATGCATGCTCGAATGGTTCTGGCGTGTAAGTTTCTGCACAGCCTTCACACACTAGTCGTAATAGGCGTTGAGCGACCACAGCTAATATCGACATTGCCACCATGTAGCGAGGCGCCCCCATGTCTATCATACGAATCGGCGTGCTAATAGCATCATTGGTGTGCAGGGTGGAAAGTACCAAATGGCCAGTCATGGCGGCTCTTAAGCCAATTTGTGCGGTTTCTTGGTCGCGCATTTCACCGACTAAAATAATGTCAGGATCTTGCCTTAATGTTGAACGCAGCACACGTGAAAAGGTTAAATCAATTTTATCATTCACCTGCACTTGGTTAATGCCTGACAAACGATACTCAACAGGGTCTTCAACAGTGATGATTTTGTTTGAAGTTGAATTTAACTCATTCAGCGCAGCATAAAGGGTAGTCGTTTTTCCGCTACCTGTTGGTCCTGTGACTAATACCATGCCACTGGGACGATGAATTAACTTACGGAAACGTGCCAGCATATCACTAGGCATACCGAGTTTTTCTAAAGAGAAGCCGCTAGTATTTTGTATTAATAAACGCATGACAACCGCTTCGCCATATTGCGTTGGCATTGATGAGATTCGCACGTCAACAGGCTGATTTTTCACTTT
>JAYTRW010000477.1:0-3023 GCA_043745985.1 Methylotenera sp. | reverse complement strand
CTTGGCGTTGAGTTAAGTTTTTATCGTCTTGTTGCTCACCTAGCTGCTTCAAAAGCTGACCAACGACTTCGGCCACGCCGCCACCGATACCGACATCTACCTCGTCGAATATCATGGTCGGAATACTCTCTTTTTGCGCCGTAACTACGCGAATCGCTAGACTAATACGTGAAAGCTCACCACCAGAAGCCACTTTAGCCAGTGGTCTGGCAACCACGCCTGCGTGACCTGCGACCAAAAACTCGACCTGCTCAAGCCCATTGACTGTCGGTGCTTGCTCAGTAAGTGCCACTTCAAACTTACCGCCACTTAAGGATAGTCGCTGCATTTCCGTGCTGATTTGACTGTCCAATTTAGCTGCCGCAGATTGACGACCATCACTTAGTTGTTTCGCCATTTGCATATAAACGGCTAACGCTTGCGCCTCTTGTTTAGCAAGCTCACCGTCGTTTGCAAACAGCTCTAATTCCGCCATGCGTGCTTGTGACTTCAACAACAAGTCTGCTAACTCTTCAGGCTTAACGCGATTTTTGCGAGCCGTGTTATGTATGTTCTGAATTCTGGAGTCCAGCTTCGCAAGGCCAGCAGGGTCTAATTCTGCACGTTGAAGATAGCGATTTAAAAAGCGTGAGGTTTCTTCAAGCTGAATAATGGCTGAGTCAAGCGTTTCACTGGCCTCAGCTATTGAGGCGTCATATTCACACAAGCTTTGCAATTTATGCTGTACCTGAGTCAGCAAACGCATGGCAGACAATTCGCCCTCACTTAATAGCTCACGGCACTCTTCACCACCAGTAATCAAACCGGCTCCATTGGATAAGCGTAAATGCTCTTGCTGCAACTCTTCCCATTCGGCAGGACTTAATGAAATTTGCGCTACCTCACGCGTGTTATCCCGTAAATCCGCCAGTTCATCGGCATACGCACTAGCGTTTTTTTCAACTTCTAATCGTTGCAGGTTAAGTGCATGCCAAATCTTATATTGCGCGGCAACTTGTAATGCTAAACCCGACAAGCCACCAAAGCTATCCAGCACATTGCGTTGCGTAGCAAGCTTTAACAAAGAGTGATGCGCATTCTGGCTGTAAATATCCACTAATAACTCGCCAAGTTCTTTGAGCTGAGCAACAGTCACTGTAGCACCATTGATAAAAGCGCGCGAACGGCCATCAACGTACATCACTCGACGTAAAATCAGTTCGTTTGCTTCATTTTCCATTTCCGCCTCAAGCAACCATTGTCGGGCTTCAAGGTTATTCACTATGGCAAAAATAGCGCTAATTTCAGCTTTGTCACATCCTGCGCGCGTGACGCCACCTTCTGCACGTGCGCCTAAAGCTAACGATAAGGCATCAATTAAAATAGATTTACCAGCACCAGTTTCACCAGTAAGTACGGTAAAACCAGTTTCAAACTCTAAATCGAGTTGATTGACGATGACAAAATCACGGATAGAGAGGCTTTGTAGCATAACTAAATTAGCCCCAGTTCAGCTTGTTGCGCAGCATATCAAAATAACAATAGTCACTTGGATGCAACAATGAGACCGTCTGTTCTGCACGATTGACAATAATCTTATCGCCCACTTCCAAAGCCAACTGAAACTGACCATCAAAACTCAGATGTGCTTCATCGAACTGCACCAAGCTAATTTCAATTAAGCTGTCACTATGCACGGCGATTGGTCGATTACTGAGGGTATGCGGGCAAATTGGCACTAATGAAATCGCTTGTAAATTAGGATGTAAAATTTGGCCGCCTGCAGAGAGTGCGTAAGCCGTAGTGCCTGTTGGCGTACTGACAATCAAGCCGTCAGCACGTTGTTTGTGCACAAATTTCTGGTCGATAGTGACTTCCAACTCAATCAGCCGCAAAGCACTTTTAATCACCACATCATTCAAGGCAAAATTAGCATGCAATAACTGCCCATCGCGCACCACTTTTGCGGCCAACATCACACGTGGTTCTTCAGTAAAATCACCTGAGAGGATTTTATCCAACTGCTCCAGCATATCTTCGGCACGTAAATCAGTTAAAAAACCAAATCGCCCACGATTAATTCCCACTAGCGGCACATTATCGTCTATCAGACTACGCGCCACGCTAAGCATGGTGCCATCGCCACCCATGACTATCACCAAGTCAACTTTACTGCCTATGCTCTCTAACGATGCTGTTTTAAAACCTGCCAGATCAACATATTGAGCAGTGTTTTTTTCTACCCATACCTCGAGATTTTTTACTGCTAAATGATGCGCCAATTCTGTCAAATCACTCTGCATTAATTGCAGAGCTGATTGGTTCATATACTTACCGATAATAGCAATGGACTTAAATTTTTGATTCATGGCGAAATTAAATCACAGATGCCTTTTTGCGCCAAGTGAAAGCTACATATATAGTGAAAGCGTATCATGTGGAAAAATTTGGTAGTTATCAGTATGACTAATGCCATAAATCGGGCAAAATAGTATAGTCATGGACAAACGCGCGCAGATATTATTAAAAACTTTGGTTGAACATTACATTAGTGATGGTCAACCTATTGGCTCGCGCACGCTATTGCAGCACTCCGGCTTAGATGTGAGCGCTGCAACCATACGTAATGTGATGAGTGACTTAGAGCAACTTGGCTTTATCGCCAGCCCGCACACTTCGGCAGGTCGTATTCCCACGCAAAAAGGCTATCGCCTGTTTGTGGATTCACTCTTGACTGTGAAGCCCCTAGAAACCCAAGCATTACAGCAACTTAAAAGTGGCTTATCTTCACCTAACCCAACCGAACTCATTGCCAGTGCAGCAGACATGCTCTCACAGCTGACTCAATTTGCTGGATTGGTGATGATTCCTAAGCGTAAGCGCGTGGCTTTTAAACATTTGGAGTTTTTACCATTATCTGAAACTCGGATATTAGTCATCATCGTTACCAGTGATGGCAATGTACAAAACCGCATACTGATGGCAGAAAAGAAATATTCGCAAAGTGAGCTAACCCAAGCCAGCAATTACTTTAATGCAAATTT
>JAYTRW010000476.1:0-3024 GCA_043745985.1 Methylotenera sp. | reverse complement strand
GTAATTCATCTTTACCAACGATACGGTAAGTGTGCTCAGTGTCGTCTTTTAGTGAGAATAAGGTCACCCATGCGCCGAAGAACACCTTCTCTAAGCCTTGCTGTGCGGCGGGATCTACAATGACCGCTAAATCCATACGTTGCATTAAAAAACGTAAGCGGCTATCAATTTGTCGCAAGCGTCTTTTGCCATAGATATAATCGCCATTTTCACTTCTGTCGCCATTACCTGCCGCCCATGAAACAACTTTAACTAGTGCTGGTCTTTCAACTTTTAGCAGTTCGGTAAATTCAGCCTCAATGGCCGCATGGCCTTCAGGGGTGATGTAATTTTTTTCGTCTGAAACTGGTTTTTTTAGCAAAAGTTATTTCTCTAAAACACTAATGTTTTTAACAAAGTATGATGTTTCGCCAAAGCATGCACTTGGAATGCCTTTGTGCTCTTCATAGCTAAGTTTTACTCGTTTTCCTAAGGAGTCATTCACCATTTTTGCGATGGCATCGTCTTTCACCGTAAATTGAAATTTTTCAGCTTGGGTGCCAGGCATTGAGACTAGAACGATTTCGCCTTCCCAGGTTTTACATACATAACCTTTTAGCGAGAATTTTTGTACGTAGCCTGCGCGCTCACCTGAGGAGTAAACCCAGTTGATGCTCGCCCAAGTGTAAAGTGCAAACAAAATTATCGGAATAATCACTACCCAAGCGACATACTTTAATAAACTTTTTAAATTACTGAACATAAGCGACCTTAAAATTTGATGAGAGTATGTGTTGAAAAAACGTGTTGAGATTCGTGTAATCAAGATAGAATCAGATGATACCTGTTCAGACATTTTTCTGAAACGTGTATTTCTCCAATTCAAATCTACAAAGTGCTGAGGTCCAACATGAGTAGCAATAACGATAATCAACTATCAACTAATGAAGAAGCACCAGTTACACCAACGCTTAAAGAGGCTTTTTGGTATTGGCTAAAGCTCGGTTTTATTAGCTTTGGTGGACCAGCGGGGCAAATTTCTATCATGCATCATGATTTGGTAGAGAAAAAGCGCTGGATTTCTGAAAAGCGCTTTCTGCACGCGCTAAATTATTGCATGGTGTTGCCAGGCCCAGAAGCCCAGCAATTAGCCACTTATATAGGTTGGCTGATGCATCGCACTTGGGGTGGGTTGATTGCGGGTTGCTTGTTTGTATTGCCCTCGCTATTTATTTTAATTGCCCTTACTTATATCTATTTGCGCTTCGGTAATCAGCCCTTGGTTGCTGGCGTGCTATACGGCATTAAACCTGCGGTGGTGGCCATTGTGTTATTTGCGGCTTATAGAATCGGCAGCCGTGCTTTAAAAAATAAATGGTTATGGTTTATCTCTCTAGCCGCTTTTGTGGCGATTGTTTTATTTAGGCTACCGTTCCCATTAATTGTATTGTTGGCGGCTTTAATCGGTTATATATGTGGCAAATATTCACCTGCTACATTTAGTGCGGGTGGCGGGCATCAGGCTTCTGAGAAAAGCTATGGTAAAGCCGTGATTGATGATCATACGCCTACCCCAGCACATGCAAAATTCAACTTGCGGCATTTAGTTAAAGTCTTCGCTGTGGGCGTCACATTATGGATACTCGCCATGGGTTTGTTAATCGCGGTGTATGGTTGGCAAGCGACGCTCACGCAAATGGGCTGGTTCTTTACCAAGGCGGCTTTACTCACTTTTGGTGGGGCTTATGCGGTATTGCCTTATGTGTATCAAGGCGCAGTTGACCATTATCATTGGCTGAGTGCTGCTCAAATGATAGATGGCTTAGCCTTGGGTGAAACGACACCAGGTCCGCTTATTATGGTGGTGGCATTTGTCGGCTTTGTAGGTGGTTGGACGCAGCATGTATTTGGTGTTGATAGCTTATTGCTATCGGGTGTTGTAGCTGCTAGCGTAGTGACGTTTTTTACGTTTCTGCCATCATTTCTGTTTATCTTTTTGGGTGCGCCATTGATTGAAAGCACGCAAAATAATCTAAAGTTTACTGCACCACTTACGGCTATTACAGCGGCCGTGGTAGGGGTGATTTTGAGTTTGGCGTTATTTTTTGCTATGCATGTTTTTATGCATAATCAACCAACTATGCAGCAATCAACCGTGCAGATTGATTGGCTGGCATTAGCCTTAGCCGTAGTTGGTTTTATGGCATTATTTAAGTTTAAAGTCAGTATTATTAAACTGATTATGGTGTATGGCTTGATCGGGTTGGTGTTAAGTTTTATCTGAATCAAGAACGAAATTAGCGTTGCCTAGTCTGATATATAGTTGTTAAATTAAAAACATAACTTTGACACAAATATTAATAGGCTATTTCACATGAAAAAAACTCTACTTTCAGTTCTACTACTTGGAGCATCACATATGGCTAATGCTGCTTGTTTGGATCTTTATAACCATCAGTTTACAACTTTGCAGGGTGAGAAAATCAACTTGTGTGACTATCAAGATAAGCCTATTTTAGTGGTGAATACGGCGAGTAAATGTGGCTTCACACCTCAGTTTGAAGCGCTTGAGGGCTTATATAGCCAATATAAAAGCAAGGGCTTGTTGGTGATTGGGTTTCCATCTAATGACTTTAGACAAGAGCCGGGTAACGATAAGCAAATCGGTGATTTCTGCAAATTAACTTATGGGGTTAAATTTCCTATGGTGACTAAAAGCTCGGTCATTGGTGTAAATGCCAACCCGTTTTATAAACAGTTAATTGCTAAAACAGGTCAAGAACCGCAATGGAATTTTTATAAGTATGTGATTCTGCCAGGTGGTAAAAATGTGTACGCTTACAGCAGTGAGGTGACACCAGAGTCTGCAGAGATTTTAGGTAAGTTAAAACCAAATTTGAAATAGCTACCAGTTTGAAAGACCAACAAAAAAGGCGCATATAGCGCCTTTTTTATTTGAGCTGACCCATTCTAAAATAAGTTGACACTTTTTGAATTGAATCAAGGAGAGTCAAATGGGAGTTGGAGTTAAGAGAACACAACGTG
>JAYTRW010000475.1:0-3029 GCA_043745985.1 Methylotenera sp. | reverse complement strand
TCAAACCATACTAATGACTAATTGAGCCGTATTTAACAACCAATATAAGTGACGAATATGAGTAAAAATCGTATCGCAGTTTACCCAGGCACTTTTGACCCGATTACCTTGGGGCATGAGGATATTGTGCGTCGCGCGGCGGATTTGTTTGATGAAGTGATTGTGGCCGTTGCTGGCAGCACTAACAAAAAAACACTATTTAATTTAGATGAACGCGTAGTATTGGCTAAAAGCGTCTTTGAACATGCTGATAATATCAAGGTAGTCGGCTTTAGCGGTCTATTGATGCAGTTTGTGCAAGATCAAGGGGCAAAGATGGTGATTCGCGGCTTACGCGCAGCTTCTGATTTTGAATATGAGTTTCAACTAGCAGGGATGAACCGTAAACTTTACCCACAGTTTGAAACATTGTTTTTAACGCCCTCAGAACAGTTCATGTTCATTTCTTCAAGTTTAGTGCGCGAAGTAGCCGTGCTAGGTGGCAATGTGCATGCCTTCGTATCGTCTACGGTGGACGATGCGATTATTGCTAAACTAGGCAGCAAATAATGGCTTTAATGATTACCGATGAATGTATTAATTGCGACGTCTGCGAGCCAGAATGTCCTAATGGTGCTATTTATCAAGGTGAAGAGATTTATGAGATCGATCCCAATAAATGTACCGAGTGTGTAGGGCATTTCGATAAACCGCAATGTCAAATCGTATGCCCCATTGACTGCATTCCATTCAATCCGAACGTGGTTGAGTCTCAAGACCAATTGATGCAAAAATACTATCAACTCACTTCTGTTAAATAATGACTACAAAATAACGAAAAAGGAATTTATATGCGTATGCTACACACTATGCTCCGTGTTGGTAATTTGGAGCGTTCAATCAAGTTTTATACTGAAGTTTTAGGCATGAAAGTTTTACGCCATAATGATTTTCCTGATGGCAAGTTTACTTTAGCTTTTGTGGGTTACGGTGCAGAAAGTGACCATACAGTGCTAGAGCTTACTTATAACTATGGCGTAGAAAGTTACGACATGGGCAAAGCTTATGGGCATATCGCTTTAGAAGTTGATGATGCTTATAAAGCCTGTGAGGCTGTGCGAAATGCCGGCGGAAAAGTCGTGCGTGAAGCAGGGCCTATGATGCACGGTACAACGGTCATCGCGTTTGTTGAAGACCCAGATGGCTACAAAGTTGAGTTCATCCAAGCTGGAACTTATTAATTTAGTTGGTTCAGTCCCATGACTACCTCTTGGTTTTTATATCTGCTGGAATGCACTAACGGCGCTTATTACGCGGGAATTACCAATGATGTAGAAGCACGTTTTTCAACCCATGTGAGTGGCAAAGGTGCACGTTATACTCGAGCCAATCCACCAATCAAAATCATCGCTTCAAAACCTTACCCTGATAGATCAAGTGCTAGTGTGGCAGAGGCGCAATTGAAGAGCCTGCCCAGAAATAAAAAACTGCAATATTTTAATGACTAACACTAAGTTGAATGTCGCTGAACTAAAAGTAGCTGTGCAAGCCGCCCTAGATGGTGATTGGGATACGTCACACAATATTGCTCAAAACTACAAAGACCCTACTGCCAATTGGTTGCACGCGGTGCTTCATAAAGTTGAAGGTGACGAATGGAATAGCAAGTATTGGTACGCTAAAACTTCGGGAAAAACATATGAGGATTTTAGTGATGCAAATATAGAACTAAAAGCAATTCAACTCAGCTTAAGTTGAATTGCTTCGGATGCAAGTTTTAACCATAAGAAGAAAAAACTACCAGCTTTAATGAAGGCACAACAACAAACTCCCCTTCTTGTTTTTTTGTATAATATGCCCCTGATTTTTTGCTAGCATCGACTATATTGTTGAGTAATTGTTGACTCGCTAAATTTGAGCAAATAAACCAACTTCCTTCACTAGTCCAATTTGACGGTATTGGTGTTTCACGCCATGCTTCATATCTATAATAGTAGTCATTGCGTGCCCCATAATTATGACCTATAGTTTGTAATGCATTATTAAAGTAATCTAATACTTTAGATTTAATACCTTGAAGAGTTAAATCTGACAGTCTGAAAATAGCAATGCTACAACCCTCTCTAAAACCCCCTTCTTCAGCAATTGAAACTGGAAACTGACTTCAATTTCACTTGGTAAAACCGCTTTGTAATGAAAGTAAAGTAAAGTAAAGCCTGATAGCCTAGGTAAGGGCTAAAAATAATTAAGAATAGCGACATGTAGTTTTAAATGATTGAACTTACTTCTTTTGCACTTATTTGATACCAATCGACTTTGCGGGTAATCACCATGGTCATAGCAAGTAAGCCGAACACGAGTAATGAGCCCATGAGTAATGCATTATCTTCTGAGGCTAATATTGCGTATAAGGCACCGTAAAGAGAGGTGAGCAAGCCAGCAAACAGCATGCCGTTCGTTTTACTTTTTAGTACATAGCTCAGGTAATAGCCTAATAAGCTTACGCAGGCCAAACTGGCTGAAAAGTAGGCCGCCGCAAAGCTGATATGTTCTGATTGTGAAATAAGTAGTAAATAGAACAAAGCCATGGCTAGGCCAACAAAAGTGTACTGTGCTGGGTGGATTCGTAATTGTTTTAAGATTTCAAAAATAAAGAAGCCTGCAAAAGTTAAGCCTATGAAAAGCAGCCCGTATTTAGTTGCGCGGTCAGCTTGGCTGTAAACGTTAATTGGTTCTACAAATCCTATATTAAGCATTTCTAATTCATTTTTTCTTTCACCGCTTTCTAGATTACTGATTAATGCAGCTTGATTGCTGCTAGAAAGTGAAGACACCGCCCATTGTGCTTGAAAGCCAGCGGGTGAGATTTTTTGAGTAGTAGGATCCGGTAGGAAGCTACCGCCGAAATGTGGGTGTTGCCAGCTAGACTGCAAATTAATCACGTTGTTCTCTGCGATAGGCAAATAGTTATAGTTTTCCATGCCGCGCAAGTTAAGTTTAAATTCAAACGTAATATTTTGTTCGTAAGCATTTTCGATTTGACCAACTTG
>JAYTRW010000474.1:0-9419 GCA_043745985.1 Methylotenera sp. | reverse complement strand
TTTACATGCTTAATTGTTGTTTCAGTTTTGTAACAATGTGGCAGAATGATAGTTAATGAAACCATCAATCAATACAACTTTACCAATCACGCATTGCTGCCCTGCTTGTGGTTTGCTGTGCGATGATTTGGTGTTAAATTCAACCTCTCCCGTAAGCATCAAAAATGCTTGTGTTAAAGGGATTAGCTTTTTCGAAAAAGCTTTTGCTGAAAGCAGCGCTAAGCCCAGCGTAGCAGGGAAACCTACCGATTTAAACAGTGCGATTCAAGCTGCGGCTAACATTCTAAGTAAAGCGAATCACCCACTGTTTGCTGGCTTGGGCACAGAAGTGCAGGGCATGCGATCAGTGATGCGCCTAGCAGAAAAAACCAGCGCCACTTTAGACCATATGCACTCCGAAGACACTGTACGCAACACTTTAGCGATGCAAAATAGCGGTTGGCAAACGACGACGCTGACTGAAATTAAAAATCGTGCAGATGTCATTTTGGCAATTGGCACTGATATTGTGAGCAGCTACCCACGTTTTTTTGAAAAATTAGTTTGGAATTCCGACACCTTATTCAATAAGCCTAAACCTGAAGTCATATATTTAGGTCTGGCTGAAGAAACCGTAAAGTTACCCGAAATCATGAGCGTATTGAATGCGCTCATGAATGCTAAAAATCCACTGAATAAAAAATCTGATAATGACTTGATTGGCGGCGTTACAATCGCGTCACTTAAGCAGATTCTAGAAAAATTAAAAACCGCCAAATATGGCGTCGTTGTTTGGTCAGCTAGTGCCTTAAAGTTTCCACAGGCTGAACTCACTGTTCAAAGCATTACCCAACTCATTTCTAAATTAAATGAAACTAATCGCGTCGCAGGCTTACCACTCAACTCTGGCGATGGCGACTCTAGCGTTAACAACACGAGCACTTGGTTATCAGGCTACCCTACTAGAAATCGCTTCGTGCATGGTCGCCCTGAGTATGATGCTTATCATTTTTCTACAAAGAATCAACTTAACCGATGCGATGCGTTATTGTGGATTAGTACGTTTAATGCATATCAGCCACCTAATTGTGACGCACCAACCATTGTCATAGGTCATCCAGACATGCAGTTTGAAAAGCAGCCTGATGTGTTTATTCCAGTGGGCATTCCTGGGGTGGATCACACTGGCACTATGTTTAGAATGGATAGCTCCGTTGCCATGCCACTAAAAAAATTACGCAATAGTGAATTTCTAAACTTAAGTGATGTCATTAGCCAGATTGAGGCGAAACTCGCATGATTACCCTTCTTAAAAACGGCAGAATTTATGATCCAACATCAAATAAAGACGGTGTGGTTCAAGACATTTATATCAAAA
This sequence comes from Methylotenera sp., assembly GCA_043745985.1. Classification (GTDB taxonomy): domain Bacteria; phylum Pseudomonadota; class Gammaproteobacteria; order Burkholderiales; family Methylophilaceae; genus Methylotenera. Next base: position 8,062 of record JAYTRW010000474.1, on the reverse strand, counting down.
ATGGTCGCATTATTGCCAAACCTAGCGCAACTGAAAAAATCACGCAGACTTACGATTTAACAGGCAAGGTAGTCATGGCCGGCGCGATTGATATGCATAGTCACATTGGTGGCGGTAAAGTCAATATTGCTCGTATGATGCTGCCAGAGTATCAAGAAACAAAAAGATACACGGAGCCTGAAGCGCACATTTGTACGCCGAGCTGTAGTCACAACGCCACACCTAGCGCGACCGACACTGGTTTCCGTTATATTGAAATGGGTTACACCGCCGCTTTTGAGCCTGCGCTCATGCCCGTGAATGCCCGCCAAACACATCTAGAAATGGCCGACACGCCAATGATAGACAAAGGCGGTTATGCCATGCTGGGTAATGATGATTACTTTTTGCGCATGCTCACCGCAAAAAAAGATCAAAAGGCGATTAATGACTACGTGGCTTGGATACTCAATGCTACGCAATCAATCGGCATCAAGGTGGTAAACCCTGGTGGCATTAACGCATTCAAGTTCAATCAGCGCAGATTAGATTTAGACGAAAACAATAGCCACTACCAAGTTACACCACGTGAAATATTAAAGAGCTTAAGCACCGCCGTGCATCAACTTGGCATTGCCAAGCCTTTACATGTGCATTGCAATAACTTAGGTGCAGCCGGTAATTTTCAAACGACGCTAGACACCATGAGCGCTTCTGATGGCGTGCCTATGCATCTCACGCATATTCAGTTTCATAGTTATGGTACAGAAGGCGATAAAAAGTTTTCATCGGCTGCCGCGCAAATCTCAGAAGCTTTAAATAAAAACAAACATATTACTGCGGATGTGGGACAGATTTTATTTGGCCAAACGGTCACTGCCTCTGGCGACAACATGATGCAGCAGCTTAATGCAAAGCACGCCAACCCAAAAAAATCCGTCATTATGGATATTGAATGTGATGCGGGTTGTGGCGTGGTGCCATTCAAATACAAAGACCAAAACTACGTCAATGCTTTGCAATGGGCAATTGGGCTAGAAATATTCTTATCAGTGGAAGACCCTTGGCGCATTTTCTTAACCACGGATCACCCTAATGGCGCACCATTTACCAGCTATCCGCATTTGATTCGTTTATTAATGGATAAAACCTTTAGAAATGAAGCCTTTGCCAAACTGAATTTAGACGCACAGGCCATGAGCAACTTAACTTCACTAGACCGCGAATACAGCTTGTACGACATTGCCATTATGACGCGTGCGGGTGCAGCCAACCTCATTGGTTTAAACGACCGCGGACATTTGGGCGTTGGTGCAGGTGCAGATATTACGATTTACACAGATCAAACCGACCGTGAAGCGATGTTCGCTAAACCTGATTATGTATTCAAAGATGGCGAGCTAGTCGTTAAAGACGGTAAAGTGGTAAAGGTAGTATGGGGCGCAACGCATACCGCCAAACCTTCTTTCGACATTGCTGTAGAAAAAGATTTAAAAGATTATTTTGACAAGTACCACACGATGCAATTGGATAGTTTTAAGATTAATGATGATGAAATAAGTAGTGATGGGCGCGGAAGCATTATTGTCCATGAAAACAAAAAAGCGTCTCACTAATTTTAAAACGAGGAATCAAAATGAGTAGATTGTATGGAGAGCAACATCGTAAGCTGCAAGACGAGTTTGGCACACGAGGCATGGCTGACCGTGTAGAAGAGCTTGTTTGCAGAACTGAGTTTGATGAAGGGGCTAAAGGCTTTATTTCTAGCGTCAATATGTTCTTTTTATCTACAATCGACCATCAAGGTCGCCCTACTACCTCATATAAAGGTGGCGATGCTGGCTTTGTAAAAGTGCTTGATGAGACTACTTTGATATTTCCAAGCTACGATGGTAACGGCATGTTTTTCTCTATGGGGAACATCTCGGCTAACCAAAATGTTGGCTTACTATTTATTTCTTTTGAAACACCCAACCGCCTTCGCGTGCAAGGCACTGCAAGTATTTCAAAAGATCCAGCATTAATGGCTCTTTACAAAGAGGCTGATTTTGTTGTCACCGTAAAGTTATCTGAGCTTTGGCAAAATTGTCCAAGATATATTCCAAAAATGGAGAAAGTACGAGATTCCCGCTACGTGCCGCGCGAACATTGCGAAACACCATTGGCAGGCTGGAAACAGTTAGATTTAGTACAAGATATTTTGCCTGAAACAGATGCTAAAAAAGCTAAAGAAATTGGCATTATTCCCATTGAAGAATGGGTGGGTAAGATTATTTCAGGCGCACCTGATGCTTAACCAATTAGACGCTTAATTATTTAATAGATAACTCATGATTATTAACGGTGTACAAATAGATGAAACCTTTGCTGAAGCATTCAATATGCGCGGCACACGCGTTATCATCACGGCTCAAAATCTAAAATGGGCATATCACGCCGCGAATGCGATGACAGGCTTCGCAACCTCGGTTATTGGTTGCGGTGTAGAAGCTGGTATTGAACGTGAAATGACTGAAACTGAGACTCCAGATGGCAGACCAGGCGTGAGCATTTTAATGTTCGCCATGGGCAGTAAAGTATTGATGCAACAGCTTGAAACGCGCATGGGGCAATGCATACTCACCTGCCCTACTGCCGCAGCGTTTTCTGGCATCGATAGTGATGAAAAAATCAATCTAGGTAAAAATTTACGCTTCTTTGGCGATGGTTACCAAACCTCCAAGTTGATTTCCGCTAAACGCTACTGGCGCGTGCCAGTGATGGATGGCGAATTTTTATGTGAAGAAACCACAGGCATGGTACGCGCGATTGGCGGTGGCAACTTCTTGATTTTAGCCACCTCACAACCTGCAGCGCTTGCTGCGGCAGAAGCTGCCATCACCGCAATGAAAAAAATCCCTAACGTGATTATGCCTTTCCCTGGTGGCGTTGTGCGCTCAGGCTCTAAAGTGGGTAGCAAATATAAAACCATGTTTGCCTCCACCAACGATGCATTCTGCCCAACACTAAAAGGCGCCACCAATACAGAGTTATCGCCTGAAATCGAAAGCGTGATGGAAATCGTGATTGATGGCATTGGTTTTGATGATATTGCCGAATCAATGCGCGTTGGCATACAAGCCATTTGTGATTTAGGTGAAACAAGTGGCGTGAAACGTATATCAGCGGGTAATTACGGTGGGAAGTTAGGCCCTCATCATTTTAAATTGCACGAAATTATGGGTGGCCATAAGTTATGATGAGACCCGTCAAATGACACAACTTACATTCACACTTAAACAACCATTAACGCATCCACTCGATTGCACGCAGTTAACACCTGACCTTTTAAAAGGTTTAAACATCAGCCAAATAGGTGCAATCGCATTGCATCATCAACGCGTTTCTGATTTATTTGAAATTACTGGTGACGATACTGAAAACATTATATTCAAAAATAGTAGTCAGTACTTTGATAATGTCGGCAAGAACATGACTTTAGGTAACATCACTTTAGAAGGTGACGCAGGCGCATATCTAGGCTTTGGTTTAAAAAGTGCAACCATAAATTGCAAAGGCAGCACACAAGCTTTTGCCGCATGCAACATGATCAGCGGCTTACTCAAAATTGACGGTAATACAGGCGACTTTCTTGGTGGCGCTTCTTCAGGCCTACGCAAAGGCATGCGCGGCGGTACGGTCATTGTTAAAGGCAATGCTGGTGACCGCGTGGGCGACCAAATGCGTCGTGGCTTGATTCTGATTGAAGGCAATGTGGGTGACTACTGCGCCAGCCGTATGATCGCTGGCACGATAGGCGTGCTTGGTAGCGTTGGTGAATATGCCTGCTTTAACATGAAGCGCGGCACATTATTACTAGCTAAACTGCCTAAATTGCATGCAACTATACAAGACTGCGGTACACATACTTTGCCATTTCTAAACTTAATGTTTAAATCTTTCAAACCGTTCAACACACAATTTTCTAATATTGAAACTAAACGCGTACAGCGTTTTGTCGGTGATGCTGCTTGTAGTGGCAACGGTGAGATTTTATTAATTTCTCATTCGTCTTAATGCACATTTAAGTAATTTTACGGTCTAGTGATAAAATACCGTTTTATTACAGTTCATTATCAAAAAAATGTCTAAGTATCTAACCGCCGCGCTTTATAAATTTGTCAGTCTGCCTCATTACAAATCATTGCAAGCGCCAATTCTAGAAGCTTGTATCAGCAACAACATAAAAGGTACGCTACTCCTTGCTGAAGAAGGCATTAATGGCACTATTGCAGGCTTGCCACAAGACATATATAGTTTGCTAGATTTTTTGCGTTCTGATGCAATATTTGAAAATTGCTTTGCCGATTTAGAGCATAAAGAATCATTTGCTAGCGAGCATCCGTTTTATCGTATGAAAGTTAAACTAAAAAAGGAAATTGTCACGCTTGGCGTGCCTGGCGTTAGTCCAACCAAGAAAGTTGGCACTTACGTTAAACCTGAAGACTGGAATGCGCTGATTTCTGATCCTGATGTGATTTTGATCGACACTCGCAACGATTACGAAGTCGACATTGGCACATTCAAAGGTGCAATTAATCCAAGAACTACGACTTTCCGTGAGTTTCCAGAATACGTTACCGAGCACTTTGACAAAACTAAACATAAAAAAGTCGCTATGTTTTGCACGGGCGGTATTCGCTGCGAAAAAGCTTCTTCATATATGATAGATCAAGGTTTTGAAGAAGTGTATCACTTGCAAGGCGGCATTCTTAAATACCTAGAAACCGTGCCGCAAGCTGAAAGTATGTGGGAAGGTGAATGCTTTGTCTTTGATCAACGCGTGGCAGTTAAGCACAACTTAGAAGTAGGTGAATTTGACCAATGTTACGCCTGCCGTCATCCACTATCACCTGCTGAAATGCAAAGCACACAATACACTGCTGGCATCTCTTGTCCATATTGTTACGACAAGTTAACTGAAGAAAAAAAGGCCAGTCTGACAGAGCGGCAAAAACAGGTGATTCTCGCCAAACAACGAGGTCAAATGCATATTGGTGAAAAGCAGAAAAACAACTAACGCATGAATCCATCTCACGAGAAAGAAGCCATTCGCGCATATTTAAAGCTTCTACAAGCTAAAGGCGCAACAACCAATGTGCTTTATAAACATTCTTTATTTTTAGATAAACTTGCCGAATCACTTGCAAACAAACCACTTGAGTCAGTAATTTATAGCAAAATAGTCGACACTGTGCTGAAAATAACGCCAGCAGATGACTGGCATACCAACCTCAATACCGCGCGTGAATTTTATCCATTTTGGATGAATGACATTAAAGCCATTGCCGCCTTTAATTTAAACTATGGTTTTGATGTTGCTGCCATTCAATGGAAACCTATCGCCATGTCATTGAAAGCATTAATCGATAGCTTGGCAACGGAAAGCTTCGATACTGCTGAAAATTGGCCATTAAAGGCTTATGCACAAGCTATGCGCGATCAGGGCGCAGAGCAATCACTGGTAGATACTCGAATTAAGCTCGCTAAGGTGATGATCATTCGCTTACGTGATGCACCAATAAAAAATCATAAATCTTATCGTACCGCGGCTGAATTAACGTTACCGCTCTTTAAAATGATAGAAGCTAAACAACTGTTTTTATTGGTAGTACGAGAGTTTTATAACTTTTGGACAGGTAATCCAAATGCTGCAAACATGTTGCTAAATGAAGACTCTAACTATAACTAACGCCTGCAATAGCGATTCAGTTAACTAGACTTTCGCGCAAGTAAAATGTAAGTTTCAACCAAACCTTTACCTTTCACATCAACATTTGCTTTTTCTGAAAAAACATAAGCGTCTTTTAACAACGCTTGTGTTTCACGCGTGACTTGTATGCAGTTAGTTTTACAAGTACTTTCCATTCGGCTGGCTAAATTGACGGTATCACCCCATAAATCATAACTAAACTTAGTGCTACCAATCACACCTGCAACTACTGGGCCAGTATGAATACCAATGCGCATATTCAAATCTATGCCAGTTTTAACGGCTACCTCCTGTAGCACGACCTTCATGTCAAATGCCATTTCAGCAATCCGAGTCACATGGTCTGCATACATAATGGGCGCGCCAGAAACAACCATATAGGCATCGCCAATTGTCTTGATTTTCTCGACTTGATATTTTTCTGCCAACTGGTCAAACTTTAAAAATACCTGTGACAGCAAATCAATTAATTGTAAGGCTGGCATTTTTTCTGAAATCTGCGTGAAGTTAACTAAATCAGCAAACATGACAGTCACAGACTCATAATGGTCGGCAATACGCATATCATTGGCTTTTAGCCGCTCAGCAATGGCTGCGGGAAGAATGTTGAGTAGTAGCTTTTCTGACCTTGCCTGCTCCAACTCTAAGGAAATCATAGCGCGCTCTTTTTGAGCTTGGAAATAACGTAGAACTCCATACAATATTGATGCCGTACCTGTAATATTCATCAGGAAAAACGCATCTTTCACTGTGGTTGGAATAGGCATGGCATTGCCAGCAAAATAATGATTTAACTTCCACGAAATAAAAGCTAAGCCTACGAAAAGTAAAAACCAAGCGGTTGATTGGCGCGTGCCTAGAATCATTAAAGCGCCTACAGGCGACAATATAGCCCATATCGCTACACCACTAGATGCGGCAAAACCACCAATTGCCCATTGCATGACAAAAGGCATGACCAATAGCATGACTAATTGTGTAAAAGTAAAGTATTCGAAGCGCTTAAGGCGGTAGAACAAGAATAAGCTGAGGTATGATATGACAAGGTATACATACGGCACAGCTGCAATAATGGCGTACCCTTCACCTAAGCTTGATAAGGTAAATATCCAGAAAATACAAACAATACTCTCGGCGATCACCAATAACGACATAATCGATCGGCCTAGTGATTCAGGCGTAGGCGTGGAAAACCTGCGCCAAAACTCTCGCGTCAATACAGATGGTGCCGTAACTAAAATATCTGTCATATTTGGATGGCGTTTTTTCTATTTTTCATTACAGCATACCGATATACTACAGGTCAACTACTATAGCTCAAGATGAGGTCTATTTCTAGACTACTGTAGTAATTAAGATACCTTCTTAGCTTATCGATTAGCTTTAAATTCAGCAGGTTAAATCACGGAAACTTGCATATCGGCATATAAATAAACGAGCTCATGGCACTTTTAGCATTTCTGCAAGTCTCTAACGTTAATAACGTTTCATTCCTCATGGAGTTTACTATGGTCACAGCCTCTCAAACCTTACGCGATATTACTGGTATGGGTTACCAGCCAGCCGATTTAAAAGATTCGGCCCTAATTTTAATTGATATTCAAAATACCTATCGACGTGGCTTAATGCAACTCACCAATGTAGAGCCCGCAATTCTTGAAGCACAAAAATTACTTAAATTAGCGCGTGAACTTAAAATCCCAGTCATCCATATTCAACATGATGCTGGTGTGGGTTCGCCTTACGATATTTCTACTGATATAGGTGCAATTGCCACCGAAGTTGCACCAATTGCTGGGGAAAAAGTCATTGTTAAAAATTACCCTAATGCATTTGTAGAAACCACCTTAGATGCTGAGCTTAAAACACTTGGTATTAAAAATATCGTATTAGCTGGCTTTATGACACATATGTGCGTGAACTCGACGGCGCATGGTGCATTTAATTTAGGTTACGCATCCACCATTGTTGCTAGTGCGACTGCAACTCGACCATTGTTGAGTACAAATGGAAAGGTCTTAGGCGCTGACGAGGTGCATCTTGGCGCGCTTGCCTCTACGCGAGACTTATATGCAGTGGTGGTAGATGACATTAATGGATTAAGAAAATAATCTCATTAATATAATTTATAATATATAAGACATATAAAAAATATTTACAAATCTGTAACATTTTGCTTGATTTGCTAGCCTCTAAGGTTTATTGTTTAGTTAGTACTTATCTTTCAAACCCTTTATTTACAAGGGTTTTTTCGTGGCTTAAGTTAACTTTTAGTCATAATAAAAACAGTAACCAAGCAATGTGGTTTTTCAGATGGAAATACTATATTAA
>JAYTRW010000473.1:0-9431 GCA_043745985.1 Methylotenera sp. | reverse complement strand
AGCTGAATTTCAAAAAGTTCTGTAAAAAGCAATCGCACTGGCTGAATGATTTTGCTTTATTTCTAGCATTGCGGCATAAGTTTAATCAGGCTGGTTGGCAATACTGGCCTGATGGCTATAAGAATAGAGATGCTGCAACGCTTAAGCAGGCACGTAAAGAGCTAGCACATGAAATTGCTATCATTCAGTTTACGCAGTTTATATTTTTCACCCAGTGGCTAGCGCTTAAAGCTTATGCTGCGACTAAGAGCGTTTACTTGTTTGGTGACATTCCCATTTTTGTTGCATATGATAGTGCCGATGTGTGGGCGCAGCCGCATTTCTTTAAGTTAGATGAATATAAAAATATGGAGGTAGTAGCAGGCGTGCCGCCAGACTACTTCTGTGCTACAGGTCAGCGTTGGGGTAATCCGCATTATGATTGGGATGCGATGGCGGTCGATGATTTTAGCTGGTGGGTTTCGCGCATGGCAACACAAAGCGCCCTGTTTGATATTGTACGCATCGACCATTTTAGAGGCTTACAAGCGGCTTGGGAGATTCCTGCGAGTGAAGAGACTGCGATGAATGGTCAATGGGTATTGGCGCCCGGTGAAGCTTTGCTAGCAGCTATTTTTAAATCCCTACCTAAGATATGTTTAGTTGCAGAGGACTTGGGCATTATTACGCCTGAAGTGGATGCGTTAAGACTTCAATACAACTTGCCAGGTATGAAAATTTTGCAGTTTGCGTTTAGCGGCCAAGAAGATAATCCGTATTTACCACATCATATCGAAGCCAATAGTGTGGCTTATACAGGCACACATGATAATGACACCACGCTTGGTTGGTCTAATACTTTAGATGAGCATCAGCGTGGTCTTGTGGAGGCTTATATACACTCGTCACGTTCAGAGGAGCATGATGTACACATGCCAGCCGACTTGATTAATCTTACGTTTGAATCTCACGCACAATTAGCGATTATTCCTATGCAAGATATATTAATGCTGGATTCTAGTCACCGTATGAACACCCCGGGCACATGCTCAGGTAATTGGTATTGGCGTTTTAATTGGCGGCAGTTAATGGATGTTCAAAAAGAGTTTATTACTGAAGTGATTGCTAGGACAGGAAGAAGTTAATCTTATGGAGATGTCATCATGGCAGTGTTGATCGGCATTGATGTGGGTGGTACAAATTTGCGTTTGGGCGTGGTTGAATATGATAAAACTACACCTAATGTTCCGCCTCGCTTGATAGAGGAAAAGCGCTTTCAAACTGACTTTTCAAATTTTTGTAAAATTCACACACCAGAGCAAGCTTGGCGAACTATTTTAAATGCTATGGCGGCAGCTATAGATAGCATGCATGTGAAGTACCCTAATATATCGGCTGTTGGCATAGGCTTCCCAGGTTTTATTGACCCGCATACTCAAAAAATTTCGCAATCTCCCAACTTGCCTGGTTTAATTAATGTGGATTTAAGCAGCGATTTAGGTCTGCTGATAGAACTGCCTGTCATGACAGAAAATGATGCATTAGCCGCTGCCTATGGCGAGTACGCCATGCGTGTTGGTCAAATCAACCATCTCATTTACTTGGGTTTAGGCACTGGTGTTGGTGGTGGTTTAATCTTAAATGGTCAGCCGTTTCAAGGTCAGCATGGTGTGGCTATGGAGGTTGGGCATATGACTGTTCAGCCAAATGGTAGATTATGTGGCTGTGGTAACCATGGTTGCATGGAACAATACGCCTCAGCCAGTGGCGTTTCAACTAGCTATTTCGAAGCGACCAGTCAACAATATGGCGCACATGAAATTGCCAACCTCGCTCATCAGGGTGACACTCATGCTGTTGCTGCGTATTCTTTAGCGGGTAAAACACTTGCTCAGGCATTAGCACAGATTTTAAAAGTAATCGATGTTACCAACGTGGTGATAGGTGGCGGCATGAGCGCTGCTTGGTCACTGATAGAGCCAGCTTTTACACAGCAATTAAGCAAAGACTTGATTCCGGCTTTACGTGGTAAAGTGAATGTAAATCTCTCTGGCATGGGCGACCAAGCAGGCATTATTGGTGCCGCCATGTTGGTGCAGAAAAAGATCACTATTTAATTGTCGTTATTAAATATTCATGGAAAGTTAGCTGAAATTTGGCGCAACACTTGGGGTACATTTATTTTTTCTATTAAGTTGTCGATATTGGATGAATTAAGATTGTACTCATACTTTCTTACGATATTTTCCACAAATTACTTGATAGTTAAACGCTAACTACTCATGAATTTTCCTTTTTTATAGATTTTAAAGTGTTATCTAATGTAATTTAAAATAACTTGATAATTAAAATATAGCAGCAACTTTAAGAGTAAAGGGTATGGCTCCTCGGAATAAGAAACGTTTGTTAAGTTTAGTTAAGACTAAGCTTGCGCCTTGGTTAACTTCTGCCATGATGTTGCTTGCTGGGCTAAGCATTACTGCCGTTTTGTGGCATGAAGCTAAAAAAAATCATACTGAAGATTTAAATGTAGCATTACACTACGCCGCAGATCAGACCCAAAACAATATACTCGCTCGCCTTCACGCCTACGAAACAGTGATGCGAGGAGTAAAAGGTTTTATTGATGGTTCAGAGAGCGTTAATCTAAGCGAGTTTCGAACTTATGTTGACGCCTTAAAAATACGAGAAAAAAATTCTGGTGTGTTGGGAATCGGGTTAGTCACCATTGTGACAGGTGCTGATAAAGCCCGACATATAGAGGCTATTCGCAAGCTTGGATTGCCCAACTACAAAATCAAACCTGAAGGCGACCGTCAAGTATATGCTCCTATCATTCGTATGGAGCCTATGGCTGGGGATAATCTTAAAGCTTTAGGTTTGGATGTATTTGCCGTGCCTATCGCTCGGGTTGCAATGGAGCGGGCTCGCGATTCAAATGAAGTGGCTATTTCAAATTACTTTACCTTGGCGCAAGATGCAGGTAAGTCAAACGTATTTTCATTTGTGATGTATTTGCCAATTTTTAAAGCGGGCGCAAATCTTAATACGTTGAGCGCTAGGCGCACAAACATTCAAGGCTGGGTCGATGTGCCGTTCCGCATTAATGATTTAGTGGCTGGGCTTAAGGGAGAGTTCGATCAAGATGTTGGCCTTGAAATACACGACGGCAATGCGATTTCAGATCAATCGCGTATGTATCAATCAGCCACAAAATCAGCTAAATATAGCGTTGCTGATGGCAGGCTGCAAACCAAACGCCAGTTGGATTTTTCTGGCCATACTTGGACATTGTTATTGAATACCACGCCCGAGTTCGAATCGCGCGTTTCTAATCTTAATCAATCTAAAATTATTGCTGGCGCGGGGGTCGCTTTATCCTTAATGCTGGCTTTGCTTGCTTGGATTTTAGTGAAAGGTCAACAAGTTGCAAAAAATAGGTATTTAAAGCTTTTTAAACAGTCTGGGTCTGGTGTGCTAGTGCTCAGTCGAGAGCATCGCATTCTAGATGCAAACCCAGCTGCATTAAGGATGTTTGGTTATAAGCGCGATGAGCTTTTAAGCCTTCACTTACCTAGAATATTGCTAGATACAGAAATAAGCAGAGTAAATCCCGTTGTAGAAAGCATGATGTCTGGCGAGTTACATACGGGAGAGTGGGTGCATGTACGTAAAAATGGCACTAAGTTTATAGCTGAAGTGAATGCACGCAAATTAGATAACCAAACTTACTTTGCTATTTTACACGATCTGACTAATCGTAAAAAAAATGAGCAGCGTATTCTTAGATTAAACAATTTATATCAAGCTCTGAGTGAAGCTAATCAGGCGATTGTTCGCATGTCGGATGAGAATGATTTATTCCCTCTAGCATGTAGGTGCGCCGTGCAATTTGGTGGTTTGCAAATGGCTTGGGTAGGGGTGTTGGATGAACCTAGTCAGTTTATTTTACCTGTCGCCACTTATGGTGAGGGTTTGGAGTTTTTAGAAAGCCTTCAACTTTCGAGTAATGCAGACATTCAAGAAGGCCAAGGCCCTTGTGGTATTGCATTTAGAGAGAATCATTACGTCGTTGTTAATAACTTCTTAGAGGATCCGCTCACCCAGCCTTGGCGAGCTTATGCACATCAATATGGCTGGAACGCTCTAGGGGCATTTCCAATTACTCGAAATGGTAAGCCATTTGCCATATTTATTGTTTACAGCCCTGAAGTAGATGTATTTGACAAAGAGACAATAGCGCTACTGAATGAAATGTCATCTGATATTAGCTTTGCGTTGGATAATTTCGATCGTGAAGCGCAACGTCGCTTAGCGCAAGATAAGTTGCAATTGGCACAGTTAGAGGCTACGGAGTCGCGTGATCGCTATCGAGATCTTTATGAGTTTGCGCCTATAGGTTATCTCTCTATCAGTAAGCATGGCAAGATCACTGAAGTGAATTGGAAAGTGACTTCAATATTAGGTGTGAAGCGTGGCGAGCTTAACGAGCAGTATTTTAGTCAATTTGTGGTAGATGAAGAGAAAGCTCGCTGGCAAAGCATATTTTTAAGCATGCAAGACCTAGATGGTGGAGAAGAGCTGAATTTCGACATTAAATTAGCGCATGTCAGCGGTACGATCATCACCGTTAATCTCAACTGCTTGCGCATGGATGATGAGGATGAGCAACCTATATTGCGCGCAGCGATGCTCGATGTGACTCAGCTAAAACATATTGAGGAAGAAAAGCAACGTTCCGATGTTAGGCTGCAAGCGACCATAGACGCCATTCCTGATTTATTGTTCGAAATTGATATTGATGGTCGATATGTTTCTGCACATTCACCCAGTAAACATCTACTGCCAGTTCCGCCAGAAGCTTTAATCGGAAAAACTGTGCGAGAGGTTATGCCAGAGGGCGCGGCTAATATTGTGATGTCTGCAATTCATGAGGCCGAAGATGAAGATAGATCACAAGGTAAGCAGTTTGAATTAGAGTTGCCAAAGGGTAAGTTCTGGTTTGAGCTTTCTGTGGCTAAAAAACCAAAAGTAGCTGGCGAAAATGTTCGCTTTATTATGTTGTCGCGTGATGTGACTGAGCGTAAACAGTCTGAATTAAAACTACTTGAAAGCTCTGCTAGTTTAGCTAAGGCCCAAGCCAGTGCGCATTTAGGCAGCTGGGAGTTGGATTTAATGACTATGGTGGGCACTTGGTCTGATGAAAACTTTCGGTTGTATGATTTAGATCCAGAATTAGGCACGCCAAGTTTTGCTGAGTATCTTGAATTAATTCATCCAGATGATCGTGACCTAGTGGTCGATATTCAACGTCAATTGCCAACACTCATTGGCTCAATTCAATTTGAATCTCGGACCAATCCATCTTTAGGAGCAGTGCTTACGCTGAGCAATTCTATCAAAGTCATACGTGATGCTAGTGGACGGGCTATTCGTGCTGTCGGTACTTCTTTAGATATTACCGAGCGTAAGTTAGCTGAATTAGAGTTTCGTATTGCGGCTACCGCGTTTGAATCTCAAGAAGGCATGATGGTGACTGATGTTAATAAGGTTATTCTGCGGGTCAATAAAGCCTTTACTAAAATCTCTGGGTATACGGCAGAAGAAGCGGTAGGCCAAACACCGCGCTTAGTAAGCTCAGGTCATCATCATGAAGATTTTTATGCATCTGTGTGGCAAAACATTGCAATAAGTGGCTACTGGGAAGGCGAGGTTTGGAATCGTCGTAAAAATGGTGAGGTTTATCCTCAGCATCTCACGATTACTGCAGTCATGGGTGACAATGATATTGTGACAAATTATGTCGCCACATTTACCGATGTGACATTACGCAATGCCGCAGAAGCTGAAATCAACCACTTAGCTTTTTATGATGTGCTGACTCGTTTGCCTAATCGACGTCTTTTAATTGACCGCCTGAATCATGCTTTATCCGCTGGCGCACGTCTAGGCTGGGGTGGTGCCTTGCTATTTCTTGATCTTGATCACTTTAAAACACTCAACGATACACTTGGCCATGACGTTGGTGACTTATTGTTACGGCAAGTGGCTGACAGGCTTGCCGAGTGTGTGCGAGAAGGCGATACCGTGGCGCGTTTAGGCGGTGATGAATTTGTGGTCATGCTGGAAGATTTGAGCAAACTTCCTCTAGAAGCTGCATCACACGCCGAAACTATTGCTAATAAAATTTTAATATCAATTAGTCAGCCATACCAACTTGGCTCAAACGCATACCAGACAACCGCTAGCATAGGTGTAGTGCTATTCAGTGAGTATGAGCATGCTCAAGATGTGTTATTAAAACATGCTGATATTGCGATGTATCAGGCAAAAAAAATGGGTAGAAATACCTTATGTTTCTTTGACCCGAATATGCAAGAAGCGATTAATATACGCGCTGCACTGGAAGTAGATTTACGTAAAGCACTAGATAACAAGCAGTTCGAGCTTTATTATCAAGTTCAGGTAGACCGATTAGGCAAGGCGTTGGGGGCGGAAGCTCTAATTCGCTGGATTCATCCAGAGCGTGGCTTAGTTTCACCTTTAGAGTTTATTCCATTAGCTGAAGAAACAGGTTTGATTTTACCCATAGGGCAATGGGTATTGGAAACTGCCTGCGCCCAGCTTAAAGCATGGCAAGCAACACCGCATACACAAATCCTCACACTCTCAATTAATGTTAGTGCAAAGCAGTTCTACCAAAGTACATTTGCAAAGCAAGTTCAGACTGCTGTGAAACACAGCGGCATTAATCCCATGCAACTTAAATTAGAGTTAACAGAAAGCCTCATGCTAGAAAATATTGAAGCGACTATCACTAAGATGATGGAGCTAAAAAATATTGGCGTTAATTTCTCATTAGATGACTTCGGCACGGGCTATTCTTCTCTGCAATATCTCAAATTACTTCCACTTTATCAATTGAAAATAGATCGGTCATTCGTGAGAGAAATTGTGATCGATAGCAGTGATCAGGCCATTGTGCGTACGGTGATAGCCATGGCAGAAACCTTAAACTTAGGCGTGATTGCCGAGGGCGTGGAGACCGAAGAGCAGCGTGAACTCTTAATGAATTGCGGATGTAATGCATACCAAGGCTTCCTGTTTGGCAAGCCTGTGTCAATTGCCCAGTTCAACCTAGCTTTAAAGGCATAACTTTAAATTCATCATTATTAAATTTGTAAACTCTAAATTCACTAATTTTAATCATAGCGTTGTAATGCCCCCGTAATAATTTAAGCATAGTGTTTTGAGCTACCGTTCGTGCATGCAGTGATTCAATATTTTTTGATTGTATCATGTATTAACCATCTGAAACTCTTGGGAAAAACATGCAATTACTTAGATTATTTGAGACAAAATCTCCTGAAATTAACCATAGTGAAATTTTACATGACATTATTGATCGTCAAACGCTAGCCAGTGTATTTCAGCCAATCATCAACATTCAAAGTGGCGTTATACTAGGGCATGAGGGGCTGATAAGGGGCCCAGAAAAACAGATTTATATTCACCGCAGAATTTATTTAAACTTGCTAAAGTTGAAAATAGAGTGTGTGATTTGGAGTTGGCGAGTCTTAAAGTTGGATTGGAGGCCTTTGCAAAGCACGCGTGCTCAAATAAATTATTTGTAAATGTTAGCCCAGAATGCTTACAGGAGTTTGGTCATAACAAACTTATATCCGTCGATTACATTGAGAGTTTAGGCCTAAACTCTAAAAATATAGTACTAGAGCTCACTGAAAATTCCCCGACCTTTGACTACTCTGAACTATATAAAGTCATCGATAGTTATCGAAATGTTGGCTTTCAAATTGCGCTTGATGACTTAGGTGAAGGTTACTCTACATTAAGACTTTGGTCAGAGTTGCGCCCAGAATATGTAAAAATAGATAAGCACTTTATTCATTCAATTAACTCAGACCCAGTCAAACTACAGTTTGTAAAATCCATTCAGCAAATAGCCGATAACTCTAGTACTAAAGTGATTGCTGAAGGCGTAGAAACCGAAGCGGAGCTAGTTATTCTACGTGATTTGAATATTGCGTTTTGCCAAGGATATTTATTGGGTCGCCCAATACCAGCGCCTATCCAGCAAATAAGTGAAAATATCCAACCTCTTTTTACGCGTAAAATTATCAGTGTATTTCCTAAAGCCTCTGGTACTGAACGGCAAGGCAATATTTTAAGGTTATTAGAGAAAGCGCCTTTCGTTACTCCTGCTACAACTAATGATGAGGTGAATGTAATGTTTGAAAGTAACGAAAAGTTATTTTCGATTCCCGTGGTTGAAAATACCACTCCAGTAGGTTTGATAAGCCGATTTAGTATGATTGATAGCTTTGTCAGGCCATTTATGAAAGAGTTATATGGCAAGCATTCGTGTACAGAGTTTATGGACACAAAACCTTTAATCGTCGACGGTAGTATTACCTATCATGAGTTGAGTGACCTGATTACTCAAATGGAGCCTCATCATTTAACTAACGGCTTTATTATTACTGAAAATGAAAAATATATAGGCATAGGTTGTGGTCATGCATTGTTAAGAAAAATCACGGAAATGCAGATCAGTGCGGCGCATTATGCGAATCCACTGACATTATTACCTGGTAATGTACCCATCAATGAGCATATAGACCGTTTATCGGAAAAGAAAAATACTTTTTGGGCATGTTATTGTGATTTAGATAATTTTAAACCTTTTAATGATGCTTATGGCTTTAGGCAAGGTGACCTTGTGCTTCAATTGGTTGGTGAAACATTAGCTAAGTCTGTTGACGTTAATTTGGATTTTGTTGGCCATATTGGCGGCGATGACTTTATTTTAATATGCCAAAGTACCAACTGGGAGGAGCGCTGTCACTTTGTACTTTCTCACTTGGAGGAAGTTATCCCCACTTTTTACAGTGAAGAGGATCGTAAAGTCGGTGGAATTGAAATTGATGATAGGCAAGGTAAAAGCACATTTTATCCATTCAGTACTTTATCCATTGGAGCGGTGAAAATTGTCCCAGAGGAGTTTGCTAGTCATTATGAAGTTTCCGCAGCCATGACAGTTGCGAAGAAAGAAGCTAAAAGAATCAACGGTAATAGTATATTTTATGAACGTCGGTTTAGAGGTGACGAGCATTAACGCTATTGTTTAAATCGAGCCTGTAAAAAAATCTGTGTAAATGATATTTTACCAATGACGCACAAAGGAAATTATCATAGCCACAAACAACAAGTCTGCGAAAGACATTCCGCAATTACCTGCTGAGCTCGTTGCACAGCTAGCCAGCTTTGTTAAAACTGAACAAGACCTCAGTTTAATCACCAATCAGCTCATGAAACAAGTGGTTGAGAAAGCCCTCCAGGCAGAACTCAGCCATCATTTAGTAAACGACAACGCTATAGGCAACTCCAATAGTCGCAATGGCTTTATGGCTAAAACCCTTAAAGGCAACTTT
>JAYTRW010000472.1:0-3040 GCA_043745985.1 Methylotenera sp. | reverse complement strand
AAACTTTAGCAGATTTTACCTTGAAGTCTAAATCAATCTGTACTAAAAATGCTTGAAACAATTGTTTGCTTTTCATGCTGAAGGTATCTTGTTTAGCTAACACGTTTGGAATTGAGCGCAAGGTAGCTAACGAGATGTGCTCGCCAATATCCATAGTACCAGAATTTTTAGGGCCTGTTACTTGTTTAGGTTTACGTGTAGTAGTGGACTCAACCTCGCTGTTAGTTTTAGCCGCTTCAAGTATGGCATCGTAGATACTCTTTAAATCACCTGCTGGAATATCAGCGCCGCTTGCATAAGTCTTGCCTAACTTGTTTACTTGTTTGCCATACTGTGCTTGTGTGGATGCTGATAGATTAGAGCCTTTGATAACCAATACTAACTCTTTAACCGCGTCCTTTAAGTGAGCTAATGAACTGCGAGCATCTGCTAAGATAGCTTGCGCTAGACCGCCTTGGCTTTTTTGATATGCTTGCTCAGCCTTAGTCGCTTGGCCTAATGCTTTTACTGTATTGATTGCGAATATTACTTTTGCCTGTGCCATGATATTTCTCCGTTGATTATCGCCTTGTACTGAATGTGCTTGGTCGATGTGTTACATTCTACTCTCATAACGCCGTAAGTCAATGCTGTAGGCGGACTACAGCCCAATACGCGGACCCCACCATAGGGGTATGAGGGCATTATGTTTATGAAGATATTGTTGTGTAGTGTTTGAGTTTTGCAGCCACAATACAACGTTTTAAAAGTGAAGTAGACTAGTAGTAACAAGAGTAATTAAAGACAACAAGTAGTGGTAGCAATACAACGTTTTAAAAGTGAAGTAGACTAGTGGTAGCAATACAACGTTTTAAAAGTGAAGTAGACTAGTAGTAATTAAAGACAACCCCCACCCCCTCTAATACAGGATGCTTCTAACTTTAAAAGACAACGCCCCCCTCAAAAAATATTGCAAAATTTTAGAAACCGTTATACCATCCTATGCAAATGAACTTAAACCACCTATTCGATTACGATGAGTCAGCTATTTATACCCCACCCATTGAGCGTGTGGCGCTGAACATATTAAACCAAGAGTACACAGATCGAATCAAAATATCTGCTGCTGCTAATACTGCAGTGGCGTTAATGAATGCTGGACTCAAGGTAGAGATTACTGAGAAAGAAGATATTCGTGCTAGGGACTTATTTAGAAAGGCTGAAATGCCATCTGATGCTGAAATGCGCAACTCAGGGATCATCATTAAGTTAGAAGCCCTCCTTAACGAATATGACAAAGATATTGTAAAAGAAGCTACACAGATACGTCACTTCGTGACCAATAGGTTAATCGAAGAAGCTGACCCTGCAAATAAGAATCCAGCTCAACGGTTAAAGGCACTTGAGCTATTAGGTAAGATAACTGAGGTAGGGCTCTTTACAGAACGTTCTGTAATTACAGTGCAGCAAATGCCAACCGAGCAGCTTGAGTCAGAGCTTAGGAAAACATTAACCATACTGTTGGACCCAGAAGATTATGCCTCTACCATAGATACTTACAACCCACCAGCAGATGCTAAGTTAGACATAGACTCACTAGGAGAGAACAATGATTGATATGACTAATGTGATACAGATTGGTGGAGACACTAAGTTAGACATAGATCCAGACATGATGTTGCAGAACACAATAGGGCAGCTAAAGGAAGTAATTGTGATTGGTTGGGATCATAATGATGAGCTGCATGTAGCTAGTAGTTCAACAAATAGACCTAAAATACTATGGCTAATTGAACTGGCCAAAAGTACAGTAATAGGGTAGGGGATAAATAATTAATGCTGGACTTTACTGATACAGAGTTAGAACAGATAAAAGCAAACATTCATAAACTCCCTGCTGGGCTTAAACAACAAGTTACCGATCAAATGGCAGAGCTTGCCAAACGTAAGACTGCTACAACTGCACGAGATAATCTAGTAGCCTTTGGAAAACAAACCTACCCAAACTTTATGGTGGGTGCCCATCATAGAAAGATCACAGCGATATTTGAAGCCATTGCACGAGGTGAAAAGAAACGGGTTATCATAAACATAGCACCGAGGCACGGCAAACTAATAGCAGATGATACCCCCATGCTAACTACTAAGGGGTGGACTACTCATGGGAACTTGCAAATTGGGGATGAGGTATTTAGCCCTTCAGGCAAACCTATAAAAGTAATTGGAGTATCAGACAAAGCAGAAGCTAATGTTAGGGTAGAGTTTTTTGATGGGAGTGTTATTTACTGTCATGAAGACCATGAGTGGACATTGTTTAATGCATCAAGAAGCCTTTGGGAAACTATTGAGGCCAAGACTTTTTTACAATCACGTAAAGGTCGATGGGGTCAGACAACAGGCGTTAAAAAACAAGTTATATGTAAGGGTATAGCATTGCACTTCCTACCTAAAGTGCAGCCATTACAATATGAAACATCGCAACAAACAATACACCCATATGTACTAGGTGCGTGGTTAGGAGATGGATCAGCGGGTAAAGCATGTGTAACCCATGGAATTAAAGATCAAGTATATGTGAGTAAAATAGTAGCTTGTGGGTACCCCGTATCAACAGTATGTGCACACAATACCACAGGGGTGATAACGACTTATTTTTCAGGTACTAAAAATAATTCTGGTCGTATGACTAGAGAACTACAAGACCTAAAAATATATAATGATAAACAAATACCCCCTCAGTATTTATATGGAAGCATTGAGCAAAGGTTGGAGCTGTTAGCTGGGTTAATGGACACAGATGGTTCAGTAGATAAGAATAGTCGATGCCGCTTTATCAATACTAATCGCAAGCTAATAGATGGAGTTATTGCATTGGTTAGATCTTTTGGGTGGAGGGTAACTGAAACTGAGGCGCAACCAAGTCTGACAGCATCAGGGATACAAGGTAAGAAAGTTTGCTGGGCAATAGGGTTTCAACCAACAATTAAAATACCAATGGCGCTAGAGCGTAAGCAAATTAAAAGGTTCCCTAAGGAGCGTAGAATTGGATTAAAAAGTGTAA
>JAYTRW010000471.1:0-3046 GCA_043745985.1 Methylotenera sp. | reverse complement strand
TTCACTCCGCTCACAGCGGTTCTTTTCACCTTTCCCTCGCGGTACTTGTTCACTATCGGTTGTCGGCGAGTATTTAGCCTTACGCCGTGGTCGGCGTGAATTCACGCGAAATTTCTCGTGTATCGCGTTACTCAGGATGTTCACTATTATTTTATTGTTTTTGAATACGGGCCTTTCACCCTCTTTGGGACAGGTTTCCAACTGTTTATCCTTGCATAAAAATAACGTTATGTGAATCCTACTACCCCAAAAATTTAAGTTTTTGGTTTGGGCTGCTCTGCTTTCGTTCGCCACTACTTGCAGAATCGCATTCGCTTTATTTTCCTGCGGTTACTGAGATGTTTCACTTCTCCGCGTTTTTCTTCCCTTCTTTCCAGTTGGGATGCTCATTTAATTGAGCGGGTTACCCCATTCGGAGATCCACGTGTTACTGCTTTTTTTGCTATACGTGGCTTATCGTAATTTTATACGTCCTTTATAGACTGCCGACACCTAGGCATTCACTGTATGCTTTTGTTATATTTGAATTTAATTATCGATTCTCATGTGCAGTTTTCAATGAACTGTTAATGGGCCTGACTGGACTCGAACCAGTGACCCCCGCCTTATCAAGGCAGTGCTCTAACCAACTGAGCTACAGGCCCTATCTGGAGGCAAGGGGATTCGAACCCCTGACATCCAGCTTGCAAAGCTGGCACTCTACCAACTGAGTTATACCCCCTATATTTTTTGTTTGAACTTAATCTGGTCATTAAAGCATCAGTAAGCACTCTGCATGATTTGCAATTTTCCTATAGAAAGGAGGTGATCCAGCCGCAGGTTCCCCTACGGCTACCTTGTTACGACTTCATCCTAGTTACCAGTGTTGCCTTAGCACTTTATTTCCCGAAGGTTAAATCAAGTTCTTTGGGCGATACCAGCTTCCATGATGTGACGGGCGGTGTGTACAAGACCCGGGAACGTATTCACGGCACCGTAGCTGATATGCCATTACTAGCGATTCCAACTTCATGCAGGCGAATTGCAGCCTGCAATCTGAACTGAGCCCAATTTTTTTGATTTCCTTGCCTTCGCAGGTTTGGGTCTTAATGTATTGGGCATTGTAGTACGTGTGCAGCCCTGGGCGTAAGGGCCATACGGACTTGACGTCATCCCCACCTTCCTCCCAGTTAATCTGGGCAGTCTAATTTGAGTGCTCGGTAAACCGATGGCAACAAACTACAGGGGTTGCGCTCGTTGCGGGACTTAACCCAACATCTCACGACACGAGCTGACGACAGCCATGCAGCACCTGTGCAAAGCGCGTATTGCTACGCTATCCAACTTTTATTGGAGACACAGTGCATGTCAAGCCCAGGTAAGGTTCTTCGCGTTGCATCGAATTAAGCCACATACTCCACCGCTTGTGCGGGTCCCCGTCAATTTCTTTGAGTTTTAGTCTTGCGACCGTACTACCCAGGCGGCGCGCTTAACGCGTTAGCTGCGGCACAGGAAGGGTCTAACCTTCCCACACCAAGCGCGCACCGTTTACAGCTAGGACTACCGGGGTATCTAATCCCGTTTGCTACCCTAGCCTTCGTGCCTCAGCGTCAGATTCTAACCAGAGCCTCGCTTTCGCCACAAGTGTTCTTCTCGATATCTACGCATTTCACTGCTACACCGAGAATTCCAAGCTCCCCTTTAGATCTCTAGCGTGGTAGTATCGGATGCATTTCGAAAGTTGAGCTTTCGTATTTCACACCTGACTTTCCACGCAGCCTACGCACCCTTTACGCCCAGTGATTCCGAACAACGCTTGAGACCTCTGTATTACCGCGGCTGCTGGCACAGAGTTAGCCGTCTCTTCCTCTTGCGATACTATCAGACCTTTGCAGGCTTTGTTCTCGCATGACAGGAGTTTACAATCCGAAGACCTTATCCTCCACGCGGCGTCGCTCCATCAGGGTTGCCCCCATTGTGAAAGATTCTCGACTGCTGCCACCCGTAGGTGTCTGGACCGTGTCTCAGTTCCAGTGTGGCTGGTCGTCCTCTAAGACCAGCTACCCGTCGTCGCCTTGGTGGGCCATTACCCCACCAACTAGCTGATAGGCCGCGGACCAATCGGAAAGCGGCTCGCGCCTTTAGTCTTGCGACCACATGAGGTATTAATCCAAGTTTCCCTGGGCTATTCCTCGCTTTCCGGAATGTAATCCACGTGTTACGCACCCGTTCGCCACTGAATTGCTTGATATTACTACCCAACAACTCCGTTCGACTTGCATGTCTTATCCACGCCGCCAGCGTTCGTTCTGAGCCAGAATCAAACTCTCCGAATATTGCATATTTTATGCTTATTAACAATTTTACTTTTTTCTGCAGTTTTCATGCAGAGCACTTTCTGATGCTTTATTGATTTTTTGGCTATGCGCCAAAATTAATTTTCAAACTAAAAAAGAGCTTACTGTAGACCAAATTTGGCTGCACGTTTATGCATTCAAAATTAGCAACTCGTCCACGTTTTCGGCGGGCGGGTTATGACACTACCACCCATCTCATTATCGTCAACTGTTTTGGCTTTTTTTTTGTAAAAAATATTTGGTTTCATTTTTTTACGACTCCGAAACTACCAATTAATTCGCCCGCCCCCAAAGTTTGGCAAATAAATAATCAGCTTACTCTGCGTAATAAAATGCATCGAGTATTGATTCCACATACATTAAAACATCTACGCGGCAGTGCTTTTTTGACACGACTGGCTGGGTGCATATTTCTTATTCTAAGCGGGGGCAATTTTTTCCCTTGAATTGATTTTTGCTATCACTTGGCTTTATCGTTTCGAACTGAAGTTTTTTTGCTGCACTAAAGTTTAATCGCTTCAAAAATGGGCCAGAGCCGCTCGAACTCCTCCGTTTTTTCCATAACGCAGCGATGTTTCCGCGATGTATGATCACTTGATCGCAACTGTTACCCTAAAAACCGCAGTTAAAAACCAGTTGAGAGCGAGCGTTCGTATGGCGGAGTAGGGCATGGCCGACGAATTTGCTCTCATGCCCGTTCACCCGCAGGG
>JAYTRW010000470.1:0-3054 GCA_043745985.1 Methylotenera sp. | reverse complement strand
TTAATTTGTGGGAATCTTAAATGCAAGCTAAAAATAAACATAAGGGTTTTACTAAAGTTGCTTTAGTAGGCTCAGGCTTAATCCTAGGCCTAATGCTTAGTCTAACATATTCAGCTGTTGCTGAAAAAATGACTAAACAACAATTTCCAATAGATGACTTACGTGCGTTTGCAGAAGTATTTGGCAAAATCAAAAGTGATTATGTAGAACCTGTTGAAGATAAAAAACTAATTTCAGAAGCCATCAGCGGTATGTTGACAGGCTTAGATCCGCATTCTACTTATATGGATCCTGACGCATTTAAAGATATGCAAGCGGCAACCCAAGGTGAGTTTGGCGGCTTGGGTATTGAAGTCGGTATGGAGGACGGCTTAGTTAAAGTGGTTTCACCTATCGAAGATTCACCTGCTTTTGCTGCTGGCATTAAAAGTGGTGACTTAATCATGAAGCTAGATGACACGCCAGTCAAAGGCTTGAGCTTAAATGATGCGGTAAAACGCATGCGCGGCAAACCAGATACGTCAATTGTGTTAACCGTTCTGCGTAAAAACGAGCCTAAACCTTTAACGTTTACGCTAGTTCGTGCCATTATCAAAAACAAAAGTGTTAAATACAAAATGACTGAGTCTGGCTATGCCTACGCTCGAGTGACACAGTTCCAAGAGCATACTGGCGAAGATTTAGCAAAAGCCATTAAAACCATGCACGATGAAAACAAAGGCCCATTTAAAGGCTTTGTCTTAGATTTGCGTAACGATCCAGGCGGTTTACTGAATGGCGCCGTTGGTGTGTCTGCAGCATTTTTACCAAAAGATACGTTAGTGGTGTATACGGAAGGTCGTGCGGCAGATTCTAAAATGAAGCTAACCGTGAATGCTGAGAACTACGTCAGCAGCAGTACGACTAGTGCTTACATGAAGAAAAACAATCTAAACCCAAACAATCCATTAAGCTACTCTCGTGCAATCGCCGATAACGACTATATTAATGATTTACCAGATGACCTTAAAACCGTACCTATGGTAGTACTGATTAATGCGGGTTCTGCTTCAGCTTCTGAAATCGTAGCGGGCGCCTTGCAAGATCATAAACGTGCAACGCTCATTGGGATTAGAAGTTTTGGTAAAGGTTCTGTACAAACTATCATGCCTATGAACAATGGCGCAGCTATCAAACTAACGACTGCACGCTACTTCACACCAAAAGGTCGTTCGATACAGGCTAAAGGTATTGATCCTGACTACATTGTTGATGATGGCACAGATCAATCATATAACATTCATGAAGCTGATTTAACGGGTCACTTATCTAACCCTAAAGATCCGCAAGCTGGCGTAGCAAAAAAATCTGATGCAGCGACTCCTGCAAAAGAGGCTGCTAAAGATAAATTGAATGAGAAAAAATATGCGGAGCCTGCTGGTCCGATTGAGCCGACAAGTAAAGAAGATTTACAGTTTGCTCAGGCTATGAATTTCCTTAAAGGCAAACCAGTGGTAGTGGCTGCGCCTGCTAAAGTCGAAGCAGCTAAAGTGGATGCACCTGCTGATAAATAATAGTCTTTAGCACTTAATCAATCCGCCTTTGTGATGAAGGCGGATTTTTTATGCCCGATAGCTTTTTAATAGGCTTTCTAAAAATATTTTCTAACGCTAGCTTGCCCCAAGCGTTCATCGCAAGGCTTATAATAACGGCATGACTTTATCTATAAAAGAATTGATTGTAGAAGCTGACCGCTGCGTAGCCTGTGGTTTATGTTTACCGCATTGCCCAACTTACAGAAAAACCGGTTCTGAGGCCGATTCTCCGCGCGGACGTATTCAGCTGATGCGCGCAGTAGCTCAAGAAGTTTTGCCGAACAATACCCGTTTTAATGAACATATCGATTTATGTTTAAGTTGCCGTAGCTGTGAATCTGCTTGCCCAAATAACGTCAATTACGGTGCACTAGTCGATACCACCCGCGCACTCTTTATTCCTAAGAAAAGTTCATTTTCAGCACTCACAAAAATATTCATACGAAACCGTTTTTTTGCCAACGCATTTATTTGGATTATTTGGTTAATCCAAAAGTGCGGGCTTTCCAGCGCACTCAAACACATCAATCCTGCGGCAAAGATATTACCAACGGTTGAAAAGCCCGTTTCATGGAAAAGTCTTTATCCAGCAAACAGCGAGAAGAAAGGTGCGGTTAGTTTATTTTTAGGCTGCGCAGGCAATGCGCTTGATGCACCTACATTACAAGCTAGCATTCAAGTACTGAACCAACTTGGCTATGACGTGCTTATTCCAACACAGCAAACTTGTTGCGGCGGCATAGCCAGACAAATGGGCGACGCGTTAGAATCCACTAAACTGGTCGCGCAAAATCAGAGTAGCTTCGATACCAGTTTACCAATCTTAACCACCGCAAGCGGTTGTGGCGCAGGGCTCAATGACTATTTGCCTACTCATAAAATCCAAGACATCAGCGCATTCTTAATGGCGTGTGATTGGTCTAATGTTGATATAAAACCGCTCCATGAGGAAATTTATGTGCAAGACCCATGCACATTAAGAAACGTGCAAAAAAGCCATCAGGCGGTATATAGTTTACTGAAAAAAATACCTAATGCCACAGTCACCGCACTTGCGGGTAATAGCCAATGCTGTGGCGGTGCAGGTGCTTACATGCTGACTCAAAGTGAAATGGCCAATAACTTACTGAACGACAAATTAAACGCCATTACTGCAAACAATGTTGCGATACTTGCGACATCTAACATAGGTTGCAGCTTGCATATCACGAATGGTTTGCGTGAGAAAAATCTTAGCGTTTCTGTAATGCACCCCACTCAAATAATTGCCAAACAAATGAGGCCTTCTGGCCAAATTTGAGCGTAAACTATCATTATGCTAAATAGATTTGACACACTGATTACTGAGTTCGACACTGGCTTACGCACCTTGCTTGCGAAACCACATAGCGTGCGTGCGCACCCAGATGCAAGCATTGCCGAAGCAGATTTATCCGAGGCGGAAAAGAAACAAGCTGGTGCGCTCATGCGCGTGAACCAT
>JAYTRW010000469.1:0-3060 GCA_043745985.1 Methylotenera sp. | reverse complement strand
CTGCAAACATCGCAGTATGACCTTTACTTTGTGCCATCATATTAGCAAATGCTTGTCCAACAGGACCATCTACACTGCCGATTAAGATTTCTGGCATAGCCGCAGTTACGTCTTTGCCTTCAGAATAAACAGTTGCTTCACCAGCTTTAAACACAATTTTAGACATAATTTTCTCTTAGGTAATGTTAAATAAAACGTTATTTTACCAAAGGCTTAGCTTTAGTTTCAATTTAATTAATAAAGTTAACTATAAATCTAACCGCATATCCACGTGTGGAATATCCACATCACAATATTCATCACTTATTTGTTTAAAACCGGCTTTTTGATAAAAATTGATAGCATGCGTTTGTGCTGACAAATAAATACTTTGGCTGCCATGCTTTTTGCAAATACTAATGGCTTCTAATAGCAAAGCTGCACCGACCCCAATGCCACGCCAATGTTTGATTGCCGCCATACGGCCAATTTTTTCATGGTGAATAATACGTAAACAAGCGATAGGCTGATTTTCATACATGGCTAACAAATGTATAGCGCTGGCATCAATCTCATCCCACTCGAACTCGGGCGTAACCAATTGCTCTTCAATAAAAACTGGTGTTCGTACAGCGCGCAATTTATTTTCTGCCGCTTGCCAAGTCACTTGTTGAATAATAACTTTTGAGCGCATCTCTGATGAAATTTTCATATGACTAGATTTTGGCTGCATTTAGATAAGCTTGCGAAATTAGAGTGTTCAGTGCATTATTCAGGCTAACAATTTTTGACTCATCGAAAGTGACTTATGCAACGTTATTTATCAGCTCTTGCCCGCATTTTACTCGCACAAGTTTTTTTATTACAAGTGACTATGCTCATGGTCGGATTTTTTAGCACACCTGATGGTTATGCACAATATCAAGCTGGATTAGGCAGCCTAGGTTTACCAGGTATTTTTGCACCTTTAATTATTTTGATTCAATTAGTTGGCGGTTTAGCCCTATTCTTTGGTTATAAAACTAAGTTTTTTGCATTATTTATGGCGATTTATGCCGTGATTATTTCTGTTTTACTGCATTTACCAGTGCTTCAATACTTAGCGATTGCAGGCGGTTTATTGATACTTTATTTAAATCCAATCACTGCTTGCAGTGTAGACAGCATGAAAAAATAACCGGTATCTCACTCAAAAAAGCGGCTGCTAGCCGCTTTTTTTATTATCTAAATTTTGAGCTTTACTCCCACTCTAACGCAGGGTAAATTATATTCACATTGCGCCTATTTGCGATATCAAACAATACCCATTTGTCCTTTTCAGACATAGCCGCTGTGTTCATGGTCGACTCCATACTCTCACCTTTTTTAATGCTAGCGCGTATATCAGTTAGCAGTACTGTTAAATAATGTTCCTCATTATTTAACGCTTCAATCCAGTTTCTAGTCACAGGTCCATGCCCAGGAACAACTTGTTTAGCTGGGCTATTTTTCAGCTTCTGGACTTCTGTAATTAAACCTTTTATGTCACCTTCCAACACTGGCGTGCGCTCTATAAACAGCAAGTCACCTGTAAATAATGTCCCTGCCTTGCTCTCAATCACGGATACATCTGTATTTGTATGCGCTACTGGGTGCGCTGTAAGCGTTAGCTTTCTATCACCTAAATCAAGCTCTAGCATAGTTTTAACAGTCATTGTCGGCTTAACAAGTGCGCTGGCTTGTGCATCCGCACCTAACAATCTAGCGTTTAATTTAGCATAGGCTTCATGCCGCAATTCCATGGCATTTGCCAGTTTATCGTGGCCTATAAATTGTGGTTTATCATCAAGAAAAGCGGCATTGCCATAGATATGGTCAGGGTGTACATGCGTATTAACGACGTACATTACAGGTAATGGCGTGACTTTGCGTATCGCTTCGCGTAACTGTTTGCCCACTTTAAAACTGCCACCAGTATCAATTACCGCCACGCCTTTGCTACCAACAATAAAGCTCGCGTTGCAAATATCACCCTGATAACCCTCATCAATATCTAAATGCACACCATGGTGCACGTAAATACCATCACCCAGACTTTCTATTGCAAAGCTGTCATCATGCGCAGCTTTTACCTGCGCACAACCCATCAACGCCAGTAGACTAAGGGTTATCATTAAAATTCGCATGACTCATTCCTGTTGTTTAAATAATTGGTTAGAATGATGTGCTATTGTGGAATCTATTGCTGTGACACGTGTCACACAGGCACAAAAATTAATATACAGGAATATCACGATGATTCAAGCATCTTCTCGCTACACCAAAACCGCTGTTGTACTTCATTGGCTTATTGCTATTTTTCTAGTTGGGATGTTTGTATTAGGTTGGTTTATGACTGATATTCCAAAAGAAGCACCGAAACAAACAGCCTTTGATATATTCGATTTAGGTGTTTACACATGGCAAGTCGCTCAAGAAATATCGCCTAGAGCATTTTATTTCAACTTGCATAAATCTTTAGGCATTACCATTTTTGCGCTTATCGCTATTAGAATCTTATGGCGTATAACACACAAACCACCAGCTCTATTAACCACATACTCTGCGCTAGAACGTAAAGTCGCCACTGGAACGCATCATCTTCTTTATCTATTTATGGTTGTCATACCATTAACGGGCTTATTAATGAGCATATACGGTAAATATAGTGTTTATTGGTTCGGAATTGAGTTAATCAAAGGCGCTGACAATAAAGGCTTACGTGATTTTTTTCAAGGCTCTCACGAGTTGGTTGGTATTGTTTTATTAGTGTTAGTTGCACTCCATGTTGTGGGTGCTTTAAAACATAAAGTGATTGATAAAGACGATACTTTAAAACGCATGTCACTATAGTAATAAATATGAGTGTCCCGTCCTAAAATAGGTTGACAGTTATTCACCTGTTTTAGGTGATTTAAAAAACGCCTGATGTACTGCATCGGACGTTTTGTATTTTAAGCTTAGTGCGGCCTAACCTCATTGTAAATCTTGACCGATTGCCTCACCATCTTTCTCGCTTCTGCCAAGTCCTTGGGTTTGTTTAATAAAAACTCACCCTTTAAG
>JAYTRW010000468.1:0-3082 GCA_043745985.1 Methylotenera sp. | reverse complement strand
GCTTTGCGATGATGGCGATTATTCCAGGATTAATCGTCTATCTAGTTTCAGTGAACTTTTTAACAAGGTCTATTGAATCTTGGTTTAATGTGAAGGTTGAAGCTGCACTTGAGGGCGGGCTTAATTTAGGGCGTACGGCCTTAGATATTATGCTGGCAGATGTGAAAGAAAAAGGCGAGAGCATGGCGACGACGCTATCTTTTCAGCCCGTAAACACCCATTCAATATTGAATGATTTGCGTGAAAAAAGCGGTATACAAGACCTGACGTTATTAACTGTGCAAGGCAGAATTTTAGAGGTATCAAGTAGTGATTCAGCTACTTTTTTACCTGAATTGCCGAATGTGGCACAGCTGAGGCAAGCACGTAAACATATAGTGGCAAGTATTGAGCCTATTGGCAATAAAGGCTTGTATTTACGTGTGCTAGCACCAGTCAATGGTCAAGATTTAACTGGTGAAACACGCATATTGCAGCTGCTGCAACCTGTACCTAAGCCATTAGCAACGACTGCTGAAGCAGTGCAAGATGTCTATCAAGATTATCAGCAGCTTTCATATAGCCGCGCTTCATTAAGAGAAGTATTTGCCCTTACGCTGACTTTGGTGATGATGCTAGCGATGTTGGGTGCGGTTGCTGTGGCTTTTGTGTTAAGTCGTAAGCTATCTGCACCTTTAACCGTGTTGGCAGAAGGCACTAAGGCGATTGCCAGCGGTGATTACAGCACGATGTTGCCTGCCCATGGTAAAGATGAGTTGGGCGTGCTGGTTCAGTCTTTTAACAGCATGACACAACAGTTAGACGATGCAACTAAAGCTGCTGATAGCAACCGGGCCCGCGTAGAAGCAGCACGAGGCTATTTAGAAACCATACTCGCGCATTTATCATCAGGTGTGATGGCGCTGAATAAGCGCGGCGAATTGCGCACGTTTAATGAAGCTGCCATGAATATTCTGGGCGTACCGCTGGAAGGTTATGTGGGCTTACAGTTAGAGCAAATCAACCTTAAACATCCTCGATTAGAGAACTTTTTACTGACTGTGGCTAAGAATAGCTTAGATGATGTTGAGCAAGCTGGTACACATAAAGAAGACGCTCAAACACAAGTAGAGTTGCTGGGGGCTAGTGGCAAGCAAATACTGACAGTGCGCGGTACGCGTCTACCAGATGGTGGTTATGTCGCGGTGTTTGATGACGCAACTACGATGATACAAGCCCAGCGGGATGCTGCTTGGGGTGAGGTGGCAAGGCGACTTGCGCATGAAATTAAAAACCCACTTACGCCGATTCAGCTGTCGGCAGAACGCATGTCGCATAAATTACTCAGTAAACTCAATGATGCCGATGCCGAAATGTTAAGACGCTCGACAGAAACCATTGTTAACCAAGTCGATGCCATGAAGCGCATGGTAAATGAATTTAGTGATTACGCGCGTTCGCCTGCGCCACAATTGCAAAAGTTAGACTTAAATAATCTTATTAAAGAAGTGGTCTCGCTTTATGATCAGTCGGGTAGCAAGATTAGTTTGGTGCTAGAAAAACAGCCCTGTCCGATTAAAGGCGATAGTACGATGTTACGCCAAGTGATACATAATTTACTGCAAAATGCGCAAGATGCACTTGTAGATCAGACAGATGCCACGATCGCCGTTCAAACTAAAATTGAAGGTGAAATGTTAGCGCTAACCGTCACCGATAATGGGTTAGGTTTTCCTGAAGACATGTTATTACGTGTTTTTGAGCCTTATGTCACTACAAAATCACACGGTACTGGTTTAGGATTAGCCATTGTAAAAAAGATTATTGAAGAACATAAAGGCAGTATTAAAATTGAAAATGTGCCAAAAGCGATGCAAACAACAGGCGCAATTGTAGCAATCAAAATCCCACTCTTGATGGACACACTTAGTCATACAGAATCATAAAGAAGAAAGAAAATGGCATCAAAACATATATTAGTGGTTGACGACGAAATCGGTATACGCGAGCTTTTGCGCGATATTTTGCAAGATGAAGGCTACCAAGTGCAGCTGGCGGAAAATGCCGCGGCAGCCCGTGCAGCCCGCCTGCATGAACGCCCTGATATTGTGTTACTAGATATATGGATGCCAGATTGTGATGGTATTACGCTGCTTAAAGAATGGGCGAATAGCAGCTTGCTAACGATGCCCGTGGTCATGATGTCTGGTCATGGCACGATTGATACCGCGGTTGAAGCAACGCGAATCGGCGCTTTTGATTTCTTAGAAAAGCCAATTGCGTTGCAAAAACTTTTGAAAACCGTAAGTGCCGCATTAAAACACAGCGAGCAGCGGCCTAAATCTGAAATGAATCTCACCAGTTTGGGTAAAAGCCCAATTGTGACGGCACTTAAAGATCGGCTAGATAAAATCGCGGTGGGTGTAAGCCCAACGCCAGTCTTGTTGATTGGTCCTAAAGGATGTGGTGTGGAGCTTTGCGCACGGTATTTACAAGATGTTGGTAGCCCTTGGCTGCAACTGACTGACTTCAACAAACTTGTAGATACGCCTTTAGACATACTTGAAGGGATTCGCGGTGGAGTGTTATACATTCCTGAGATTGCCGATCTTAAAAAGGCCGAGCAAAAAGGCCTGTTACTGCTAATTGCAAAATCAGAAAAGTATCATGTGCGTGTAGTGTGTGGTACTAGCGAGAACTTGCCTAAGTTACAAGCTGAGTCTTTATTTGATCATAATTTATTTCAGGCCTTGTCCGCTGTATCTTTGCGTGTGCCAGCCTTGGATGAACATAAAGAGGACATCCCTGACTTAGCGGTGGCGATTGCTAATTTGCAGTTAGAGCTCGCTGGTTTGGAATACCGCGAGTTTGATATAGCCGCATTAAATGGGTTGCGTAACGCTAATTGGCCTGGCGATTTGGCGCAATTAGATGCCGCTATCAGAAACTTAATACACACGAGTTTAGGCGAAAAAATCACTTTGGATGATGTAAAGCGTGTTTTACATCAGTTTGATGATCCTGAAGTGCAGGTGAAAACGGCTGAAATCAAAAAGCCTAAGCCAGTTCAAGTTGAAGAGACCAACACAGCCACTGCGGTTAA
>JAYTRW010000467.1:0-3097 GCA_043745985.1 Methylotenera sp. | reverse complement strand
TTCCATCCCGCAATTCCGCGAAGGACTAACTAAACTATACAACCAACCAGACGGAACGACTCCTCCCCTCGATATTCGCTAACAGTTTGAATCCGCCCGGCTTTAATCTGGGCTTTTGCGGCCTATCCCTTGTGGCACTGGAATCAAGCTTGATGGCGGCTTCAAGATCATTTGCCAGTTTCTCACGGGCAGCAGCCGTAGCCAAAAGATCGGGTCCCGGCGGAATGCCGGGGAGACGCTTTTTGAGGACGCTAAAATACGGCTCCTGTATCGGATCAGTCACCCCGCTGGAAGCCCAGGAATTATCAGATCCCCACCCAGATCTCGCCCGAAGAGCGCGGATGACGACTTGTTCTTTGAATTCACTGTCCGGACTCTTCCTCAGTTCATCAAATAAATAAAAGAGCGCATCCCCATTGGACTTGAGGAAGAAATCCACCAAATCAAGCCTCTCGCCTTTTAATGCGGCGACTGCAATTTGATGAGGCCTTGCCCCTCCTTCGCCAGATTTTATATATGACTCGGCGTCGGCTACTGAAATATTCGCTGATACCGTATTCGCTGGCTCATCGGCATAAGCCTGCATGATTGCCAAAACGCCAACGCTTAATAAGTGCAGTGTTTTCATGATTTTTATCATTTGAGTTTAATCCGCTGCGGACGAGGATCCCGAGTCCTTCCATGTGGAAGTGGCGGCGTCATAGTCCGTGTGCAGATGATGGTTATCGTTTGGATTACGGAAGAACATGGGAAACAGAGGGACTGGTGAGTGTTGCCATACAAAATACAGGCCAATATGAATAAAGGCTCTTCATTTTTTCTGGGAACCTGTACTAACCGCTAAACCGCAGTGGAAAAATCACTTGCGATTCTTGAGCGCTAGCCAAAAAAAACCGCTCCCAGCCATAACCGCAACTGACCAAACAAGCCACAAAATTGATTTATCAATCTTTCGTTGCGGTGGTTTGCTTGGGATCGGTTGCGCTTCTTGTTGCACGGCTGGAATATCCACAGACTTTTCAACAGGTTGGGGAGATTTGACGGTCTCCGGCTCTTTTGCCTGGTCCTTGGGAGGATCTGTCACTACTTCGGGATGGTTCTTTATATATCTTTTGATACTCGTTTCTGACTGCACTTTAGTCTCCTGATCGACGATCATTGAATAATGTTTGGCCGCTAAAACATATTTATTTAATATAAGTGCCTGTTGTGTGATAACTGCATTTATTGGATCAGTAAAATCATTTGGCGCAGGCGGCCAATGACCTATCACGGCTTTAAGCGCTAGCTTTTTATCTGGATTTCGGCTTAGTTCAACTCCATTAGTTTGGTTGAACGCGTTCAATGCCGAGTCAAGAGTATTTATATTCTCCACTTTTTGCTGCCCCCATGTAGCCATCCGAGCAAGATTGGAAAGCCAGCAACTCCATGAGTTAGGCGCTTTAAGCGTTACTTCGTCACATAATGAAAGTACTTCGTCGCGATGGTCGCCTGGTATTTGCGTCAAGTAAAACGCGAGCAAAGAGCTTGCTTCCAAAGCTTGCTCCGATTTCGGGAAATCGAACCTTATATCTCGAAGTTTGGTTCCAATAGCATCGTTGTTCCATTCGTTTTCCGGCCCCATCAAAGCAACTACATCATTAAGTAACGCTTGGGGCTCTGCGGCATATGCTGTAAACGGACAAAAGCAGGCGCTTAATATTAGTAAGTAATTTTTCATAAAATTTACCAATCAATTTTAGGAATACGAGTATATTCCGCTGATAATACTTTTTTCTTATTTGTACCAGGGACGTAAATACAGTCATAATAGTAATACGCATCAGTTGGAGCAATAGCGCACGCATTCCATGCTTTCGCATCTCTAGCTGCTTGCAACCACACGTATATTCGCGTGGAATTCGTGGCATTGTTTAAGAAAGCATTAATAATATCATTGCCGCCGTTCTTGTCTGATGGCCCCCCAGCGTTGTATCCGAGCAATATGCTGGGTCCAGTGGCTGCCCAGCGTTTTCCGGGAGAATCCGAGTGTTCAGCTCCAGAATACAGGTTATTATAGTCATTAATATCGAGAACCGAACAGCCTGCGATTATGACAAAATCCAACCCGTTATGCCAATTCACATTTTCAGGCGAAACATATTTTTGAAGGCCAGTGCCGTCACTATCAACAGTCTCAATACAGCCAGAAGGATAATCTCCTACATGGACACCATTTTGAATTTCATGATGAAGGCTGTGCCAGCCATGTACTGACAAATACAACCAATTTGGCGTCTCGTGGCAAAGGGAGCGTGTTTCTTTTGTGCCTGAATACATACGCAAAGCTAAATACATAGCGCCACCCGAGATCAGGTAGTCTGTATTTGATTTTGCGGTATAAGCTTGGACGATTTCGCCACTTGATGGGTCTGGAAGAGCGTTTCCGGTCGGATTCCCCTCACCTCTGGCGCTTACCATAGGATAGCTATTGGTTTGGGTTTGCCACCAGACATCAAAGAAGTTTGAATCTGAAAAACTACTTATTGCAGGATCGGCGATCCAGTCCATGGAAGCGTGTCTAATCGATGCTCCCTTGTCCGGTGCTTTCACCTTGGTCGTCATGTCAGAAGCGCTGATTGTGCACCAAACCTCTGACTGATCTGGAGAAATACGGCCAATGTCGCTTAGTGTGTATTTAATCCAAGTCGGGCCATGATTTGGATCGCTTGCATGTTTTGTAATCTCTATATCGATTCTACTTAGTAGAGATGGTGTGATTTTACTCCCCAGTAATCTATATTTAAATTTCAAGGGCTGATTTAGCGGCGCATCAAATGTGTAAATATTGCCCCAAGGCATTTTTTGGGTTGAGTCTTGCCACTGTTGGTCAGTAATCGTGTCAGGTTTGAAATATTCAAACTCCGACGTTACTACATTATATGTCCCATTCTTCTTTTCATTTTTCTTGGATGGATCAATCTCGTAAGTTTGACTTTCCGTTTCTGATGCTCCGGGTGTCCAAGATTTAGATTCTACAATCGGGTTGCTGCCATCCGCCGGGGTGAAGACTTCCATCCAATTGACGACTTGGCCGGGGATTGAGTTCACGCGCCAT
>JAYTRW010000466.1:0-9654 GCA_043745985.1 Methylotenera sp. | reverse complement strand
TTGAAGACTGGGATAAATTGTTGGATGATACGGTCATGACGGTTGCTGCTATTGATCGCTTGATTCATCATGCCACGATCATTCAGTGTGAGGGGGGGAGCTACCGAAGAAAATCATCAATGCAAAAACAGAAGTAAAAATCTCAGCGTCAACTAGACAAGATAATTGTCGCTGAACCAGACAAAGTAATTGACGCGCTATAATCAAGCTGGGGATTATGTGTTAATTGAGGCTGCCAGAAGAATAAAAAGCAAAATTCGTGAATATGATACTTTCGCACGTTTAGGTGGTGACGAGTTCACCATCATTATGGGCCTTAAAGATGATATTAATGCTTATGAAAATGTAGCTCAGAATGTTATCAATGCCTTCAACCTACCATTTTTAGAAATTGATATAAGTTGCAAAGTTTCAGTAAGCATTGGGGTTGCTATTTTTCCATATAATGGGGATACAGCTAACATGCTATTAAGTAACGCGGATAAAGCGATGTGTAAAGCTAAGTCTAATGGCAAAAATGGATGGTATCAATCTCCATTTGACCTAGACTAATACTTAAAAAAGTAATTGAACCACTCAAATATTTATCAAAGGTTAATACCTCTTGCATATTAAATTGTTTAATAAAATTTTTAATATCGCCAAGACCAAACGCTTTGCTATACAAGCAACCTGAAGTTAATCGCATGCTAGTTTAATTATCTCCTGAGAAAACTCGACATTATGTTGATTGATTGTCGACGAGGTTTTTACAACATATCAAGCAGCCGCGGGTTAGACACCGTAAAGCCACAAATAAAAATGCCCACGAGAGTGGGCATTTTAACGTCTATATCTTTTGAAATTACCGCGACAGTCCTCGCCCTTAAACTCTTGCTTAAAGAGAGTAAGTAGGCTTAGATAATGTTAGGTGGCGCAGCCCCAACCACACGGTTACGGCCAGTTTGCTTGGCTAGGTACAACGCAGCATCGGCTCTAGGTAAAACGGCATCAATCCCCTCACCTGGCATACGCTCAGAGACCCCTGCACTAAACGTTATTAATACCCGCTCACTATTATGCATAAAAAAGTTTTTAGTCAAATCTCGCTGCACGCCAGCAACCACGTTGACAGCATCGTCTTGCTTGGAGCCTGGGAGTAAGATAACAAACTCTTCTCCCCCATAGCGCGCCAGCACGTCAGTGCTACGTAGTATGCTTTTTACCACTTTAGCTAAATGTGCTAGTGCCACATCGCCTGCGGAGTGTCCCAAGCTGTCGTTAATCTTTTTAAAGTGATCAATATCTATCATCGCCAATGACAATGCCGTGCTGTGTCTATCCGCGCGTTCAAACTCTCGTTCTATTGCCTCATCCATGCCGCGTCTATTGAGCGCGCCTGTTAAAAAATCCTCATGTGCAACTTCGCTAATGTAATCTAGCTTAGTCGTTAACTCGTTGATTCTCTTTTCAGCTTCTTCTACCTTTTTCTGCGTTTCTGAAAAAGCAGCTTGCGACTGCTGTGCATCTGCATTCATGGTATGAATATCGCCAGACAAACTTTTAAGTATGTCGTTAAGTTGCGTAATGTCTTCGGTTTCGGAGATTTGCTTTTGATATTCGGCAATCTTAATTTGATAAGTACCAGTACTCTCAGTAATGTTTGCCAAGCCGTTTACAAAGGTACTCATCATGCCTTTAAGCGTTTCTTTTGCCGCGATAAGCCCTGGTTTGAGACTAGACTGCTTGAATATCAGCTCTTTTAGGCTACTTTCAGCGCTATAAACACTGTCTAAATTAAGTGGCTTAGAAATAATCTCTTGGACAAGAGCAATCTGCCCATGCAGCCATTTGTCTTCTATGGTCAACTCACTCATACTAGAAACTAATAGGCGCATCATTTGTATTAGCGCATCTTGCATACGATGTTGTGATTCGGTTTGCATTTCCGCTCTCAACAAGGTCGACTTCAAAGACTCGCTGACATCACTCACTTCCTCAATCGTATTAGAATGTTGAGCTTGTGCTATTAGCGCTTCTATCCTGCCTGTCGCTACGGGAATATCAGCAAACTGCGGAAGCACCATCAGTGAAATTGTTCTAATCAACAAGTCACGCCATGCAATAGCCATTTTAAGTTGCGTATCGTCATCGACCAGATGCATGGTGTGTTTTTCTAGCGCGCTTTCCTGTGCGACAGATTGCTCTGCTTCAGCACTCACAGGCTCCGCAACAACATCATCATTAACAATCATGACAGCCTGACCATCGCCCCATGAAGTTGCTAACGCCTGAATTTTTTGCCCAAGCTGATTGGGATCAGTGGCAAAATTAATCAGGACGCGACTCAGCCCTTCTTTTTTTCGGCTAAGCGTGATGCCGTTATGATTTAAATCTAGCTGCTTTAACAAATAACGTAAAAGCGCAGACCAATTCACGCTATCGTCATCGCCAGCGCTTACAGGTAGCAAGCTGCGTATATGATTTTCTAAATTGGCAGAGTCGCGCTTTTTAACCAAAGTGGAAATTTTTTGTGCTGCCGCTGAATATTTAGGCTTATCTTTGCCTAACTCATTTAACACTTTGTCCAGTGCTTTACTGAGCATCATGCCATTATCTTCTGCCTCTAAACCAGCAATCTCATTATAGACAAGGCGATAGTTATCCGGAGTCGGAGCACTCTGGTTTTTTGAAAGCTGCATTAGTGTTTGGCGAGCCAAATCTAAGGGCGTCATTGATCATTCCATTTGGTTAAAGACAATATACTTCTCAGTCATACTCGCAAATACTAACTCAATACAATAATTTTATATGTTTAAATAGCCGTAAAATATCCATGTTGTTCATAGAATTGCATCTCGATTAATTAGAGGTAACCATTAATATCTCATCCGTTGCAAACCTTTGCACTACATAGTTAGTGCGGTCACACGTCAAAATTGTTATCATTTGTTTTGGTTAATTTAGGTGTAGGTTAATGAGCACATTTAGTGAAATTCAAGCAAACGACTTATTCAACACCATGGCGACAGAACCCATGTTATTAGTGGATGTTCGTAATGATGATGAAGTGGCGCGCGGCGTGATTGAAGGCGCAATACATATTCCTTTAGCGATGTTGCCGCTAAAATACGAATCTCTGCCCAAGTCAGAAAACATCGTTTTTTATTGTCATAGTGGCATTCGCTCGGCGCATGCCGCAGCTTTTGCCTCCAGCAAAGGTAGTAAAAATGTGTATAACCTAGCGGGTGGGGTTTTGGCATGGGCTAAAGCAGGCTACCAATTTGCCTCATTAGACGAAGGGAAAAAGAAATAATGGAATTCAATAAAGAAGTGGATGCCACAGGCTTAAACTGTCCATTACCAATTTTGCGCTGCAAAAAAGGCCTGAGTGAAGTTGAGCCATCACAAGTGTTAAAAGTCATTTCAACTGATCCTGGTTCAGTGAAAGACTTTAATGCATTCTGCGTTCAAACTGGCCACGAGCTGTTACAGCTTGATCAAGACGATACTACTTTCACTTTTTATATCAAAAAGCGTAGTGACTAGCTGTTAATTAAAAAGGCGCTTTTCAGCGCCTTTTTAATTACATCTCTTACTTACTTGATATTTAAAGTAGTGTTTAACCCAACTTAGCTAACTGACTTTGCAGCTTCTCTAAATTAGCACCAAACTCA
This sequence comes from Methylotenera sp., assembly GCA_043745985.1. GTDB lineage: Bacteria > Pseudomonadota > Gammaproteobacteria > Burkholderiales > Methylophilaceae > Methylotenera. The sequence goes on along the minus strand of JAYTRW010000466.1, from coordinate 5,998 downwards.
GCCACTCGCGCCTTTTCTTGCTCAACCACGGTAGCTGGTGCGCGCGCTACAAAGCTCTCGTTATTCAACTTGCCATTGGCTTTAGCGATTTCACCTTCTAGCCTTGCAATCTCTTTACCTAAGCGCACTTTTTCAACAGCAACGTCAATCTCAACTTTCAACATCAGTTTAAAGTCGTTTACCAACATCACAGGAGCATCGGCCTCTGGTAAATCAGCCACAATCGCCACGTCCTCTAACTTTGCTAATGCCTTTAAATGCGGTGCATACAAAGCCAGTTTTTCAGCATCGCCAGCGGCAATCAATGGCACACGTGCTGCTGGTGAAATGCTCATTTCACCGCGCAGGCTGCGACATGCATCTACCATTTGCTTAAGCTGTGCAACCCAAGCTTCTGAAACCTCATCTAGCTTATCTGGTTGCGCCTTCGGATAGGTTTCTAGCATGATGCTAGCGCCATGCTTTTCAGTCATAGGCGCGATAGTTTGCCAGATCTCTTCCGTGATAAATGGCATGATAGGGTGCGCTAAACGTAAAATTGTTTCTAGCACACGCAACAAAGTACGGCGTGTTGCTCGCTTCTCAGCATCATCACCATGTTGAATTTGCACTTTCGCAAGTTCTAAATACCAGTCGCAATACTCATCCCACACAAACTCATAAATGGCTTTTGCGGCTAAATCAAAACGGTAATCTTCAAAGGCTTTTTCCACTTCCGCTTCTGTGCGTTGCAAAATGCTCACAATCCAACGGTCTGCTTGGCTAAACTTACGTCCACCTTCCCCACAGCTTACTGCATCGAAACCGTTATCCTGAGGCGTTCCATCTTCATTTTGTGTGTTCATCAACACAAAGCGCGTGGCATTCCACAATTTATTGCAGAAGTTGCGATAACCATCACAACGTTGTAAATCAAATTTAATATCGCGACCAGGGCTAGCAAGCGCAGCAAAGGTAAAGCGCAAAGCATCTGTACCATAAGCAGCAATGCCTTCTGGGAACTCTTTACGTGTGCGCTTCTCGATTTTTTCGGCATCTTTCGGGTTCATTAAACCCGTGGTACGTTTTTTGATTAAATCATCTAAGCCAATACCGTCAATCAAATCAATCGGGTCAAGCACGTTACCCTTAGATTTAGACATTTTTTGGCCTTCTGCATCGCGAATCAAGCCATGCACATACACATGCTTAAACGGAATTTTTCCAGTGATGTGTTTCGTCATCATCACCATACGTGCCACCCAGAAGAAAATGATGTCGAAACCTGTCACCAACACACTAGAAGGCAAGTACTGCTGCAAAGCTTGGTTTTGTGCGTCTATAGCTTCATCGCCAGTCCAATCAAGCGTAGAAAACGGCCAAAGCGCGGAGGAATACCAAGTATCAAGCACGTCGTTATCTCGGACTAAATTACCTGTGTAACCATCTTTAGCTGCAAGTACCTTAGCTTCCACTTCATCATGCGCAACATAGTATTTACCTGCATCTGAATACCAAGCAGGGACTTGATGCCCCCACCATAATTGGCGTGAAATGCACCAATCTTGAATATTATTCAGCCATTGATTGTAGGTGTTCACCCAGTTTTCAGGGTAGAACTTGATTTCGCCACTAGCAACCACATCAAGCGCTTTTTGCGTGATGGATTTACCATCGGCGGCGGGTTTACTCATGGCAACAAACCATTGGTCGGTGAGCATTGGTTCAATAATCACACCAGTGCGGTCACCACGTGGTACTTTAAGTTTGTGTTTATCGGTTTTAACTAAATAGCCACCCACTTCTAGGTCAGAAACAATTTTTTTTCGTGCGTCAAAACGATCAAGACCGTGATACTTTGAAGGTATTAAATGAAATCCTGCCGCTTTATTCACTTCAGCAGTCATGACTAATTTTCCATCTACAGGAGCAACTTCTTTTAACGACAACTCATCATTTTCAGATTTAACTTTTCCGTTTAAATCTAAAACAGAAATCAACGGCAAGCCATGACGTTGTCCAACTGCATAGTCATTAAAGTCATGTGCTGGCGTCACTTTTACCACGCCTGTACCAAATTCTTTATCTACATAATCATCTGCAATAATGGGAATTTCACGATCGCAAAGTGGTAGTTTTACATTTTTACCGATAAGGTGTGCGTAACGTTCATCTTCTGGATGAACCATCACCGCCACATCACCCAACATGGTTTCTGGGCGGGTTGTAGCTACAGTCAGGTTGCCTGAACCGTCTGCAAGCGGATAGTTGATGTGCCACATAAAGCCATCTTCTTCTTCCTGCACTACTTCTAAATCTGAAACGGCTGTGCCTAGTTTCACATCCCAATTCACCAAGCGTTTGCCGCGATAAATCAGGCCTTCGTTATACAAGCGAACGAAAGTTTCAGTCACGGTTTTATTCAAACCTTCATCCATGGTGAAACGCTCACGCGACCAATCTGGCGAAGTGCCAAGTCGACGCATTTGCTTAGTAATAGTACCTCCCGAGTACTCTTTCCACTCCCACACTTTTTCGAGGAATTTTTCACGGCCTAAATCATGGCGCGATACGCCTTGTGCATCGAGTTGGCGTTCCACCACTATTTGCGTGGCGATACCTGCATGGTCTGTGCCTGGCTGCCACAGGGTATTATCGCCCTTCATACGGTGATAACGCGTTAACGCATCCATTAGGGTTTGATTAAATCCGTGCCCCATGTGTAAGGTGCCAGTGACGTTTGGTGGAGGCAGTAAGATACAGAAATTATCTTTAACTTCAGGATTAGACTCTGTTGGCTTGTTAAAACCAGCAGCGTAATAACCTTTGCTCTCCCAAAATTCATACCATTTGCTTTCTATGGTTTTAGGGTCAAAGGATTTATTCAGTGAATTATCAGTGGTTTGCGTGGTATTTGTCATAGGCGCTATTTTAACACAGCCTATTACCGCTTTTGTTGAACTGGACGCTCAGCAAAACCGAATTAAGTGGGTAGAATTTAAAGTTTATTTAATTTCAGCCAGAAAAAAGCGCTGATTGAAAGAATTAAAACCATTAAGTGAAAATAACTCCAGAGCTTATAGCCACCTCTAAGTTTTTGTGGTGACATGCTCGAAATCAAAAATAATCTTCTATCACGCGGGACGCGCATCATATTAACACCTGATTCAGCACGAATTTCACGGTGCTGTTTTTCAACTTCTCGAGTGGCTACATGGCGGGCTAACTCCCATTCGTGCATATAAATTTCACCGTTACCATCTAAGTCAAAACGTTTTTTAAGTTGAACTGGGTCTTTTTTCCATTCTGAAAGCAGGTTGCTGACATCCTCTCTCACACTTAAAACTGAGTTAGCACCACCTATCGTTGAAAACTCGCCAAGCACGTAGATTGAACCGCCCGCAAACAGCAGTTCTTCCACATGCTTATACGCACCTTGATAACTGACGCGCCTTTCTGGTGACACCACTTCGGCAAAATCAGGATCCACTTGGCATTTACCTGTGCGGTCAGTAATTTCAAAAGTAGTATCACTCACGCCACTGCTGATTTCACGCCATTCTCGGTCTCTATTATCTTTAGAATACACTCTGTATCTAAACCAAATACAAGCAATACCACTGAGAGGACTTTTGATAAGGTTCTCTGGATTCACGCTAGCACGGCCATATAACTCAACATAGCCTTGTGCCGCCGAACCAATGCGTGAAGTTGCAATATCAGCAATCGCATTCGCGCGCTTACGGGATGAAATCCAAGCAAAAATACTAACAGCCGAAACTAGAATAAGTGACAATGCGCCAGTATGATGCTCATGTGAATAAGCGGCGAAAATCAAGATGGCTAAGTAGCCACCCGAAATGATTGTTTCTACGTAATAGCTACGCAAATCATTGAGCATGACTAAGCCTTTAGCTCTTAATACTTAGCCGTTAAAACGCTGGCTTATATCAACATCTTTTAATTCCTCAGCTGCAAACTTCAGTAAATCAAAAGCTTTAAAATTAAACATTCTAGCAATCAACAAATCAGGAAACTGCTCAATACGCACATTGTTGATATTAACGCTATCGTTATAAAACTCGCGTCTATCGGCAATGGCATTCTCTAAGCCGCTGATACGTGACTGTAGGTGCAAAAACTGCTCATTCGCTTTCAGGTCAGGGTAAGACTCAGCCAAGGCAAATAATTGACCCAAACCACTTCTTAATACTGATTCCGCTATACCTAAAGAGGCGACATTTTGCGACTCACGTGCATCAGATACACGTGAACGTGCTTCTATTACCTTTTCTAAGGTTTCTTGCTCATGCTTCATGTATTGTTTACAAGTATCAATCAGCTTTGGCAGCTCGTCATTACGCTGCTTCAGCAATACATCAATGTTTGACCAAGCTTTAGAAACATTGTGCTTAACATTCACCAAACTGTTATACGTCATCACAAAATACACAGCAACTACCGCTACAATTACCCAAAATATCATCAAGCTCCCCTTATTTTTATGAATATGACTTTATTGTTATGATTGCTTATCGCTAACAGTACCACTTAATACCAAAGGCCCTACTTTTTCCCAATATCGCGAAAAACGTCTTAAGCGCTTTTCACTGATTTCAACATTGACGAACTTAGCTACTGGCTGCCAGTCTGGCACGAATGGTGATAATAACTCTTTTACTTTGAGATTTGGCGTATCTTGCGTAATCAGCTGACCGATGCCTTTTTGCATCAAAATTTCATAAGTATCGCCCACCCAAACCTCTACGACCTCCATCTCACTTAGGCAGTCTGCCACAAACTGCAATCGATTGAGCGACCATGTGCCATGTAAGTGTGGGTCGAACACAAAAATCTTAGGAAAAGGTTTTTGCAGCAAAGCATGTGCCGATGACAACATTTCATCATGCACAAATATTGCTTTGGTTGGATAGTGAGAAACTGTGTTTCTTGGTAAGGGCGGCAGTACGTATTTTTTTGCAATAGGTACTAGTGTTTGATTAAATAATTTATCGTTCAAAGCCTCATAACTGCCGTCAAATGGGCATTGCACGTGACAGTTCGCGCAATACTTTCCTCCGGTGTAACGACTGAGATTTTCTTTATTAAAAAAATAAGGTTTAGAGCTAAACGTTGAGGCAACCCATTGCCATGAAAGATGGTTGCTCGCAATATCGCCGTCTAACAAATGTGTTTCAAACCAATCAGCAGCAGCCCGCCAATCAACTTTTCTGTGATGCACAATATAACTAGCAAGCCACATACGAGGATGATTATGCACATATCCCGTAGCAAATAAATCATCATTGATAAAGCCATCCATACATGGCAAACCCGTTTTACCTTGGTGAATATCATCGCTCAATGGCGCATGACCAATAGCTACTTTGGGTGGCTCCATGTCGCTATAGATGGCATTGCCTTCGCTAAACCACACTAGCCGCCAGTAGTCGCGCCAAGCAAGTTCATACACAAGTTTATCTGCGCTTGCATCAAAGCGCCTTTTTATGAATTCATAGGCTTCATTCAATGTGACGCAGCCGTGCCGTAAATACGGCGACAAATGCGTCACCGCACCGTTTAAAAAATTACGGTTTCTATCGTAAGCCACTGCATCAATACTATTGAGTTTGTTCAACGCGCTAAAACGACCACCAGCCCAATCAGCTTCTGAGTCGGCACCTTTAGCATCCGAAAATATTCGCTTAATATAATGTAAGCGCTCGTTTCGGTCTTTTGGAATGATCAACTTTTGTACGGGTTTCATTGAATAATTTCCATCTAGTTTATGTTAGTGTACTATTTATTATCAATATTGATATGTGCTATTTTCATGCGACATTGTTATAAAAACGGCATCAATTTTTATCGAAAATGCAGCAAAATGCTATGTTAAGAATCATTGACTATTTAATGTAAACTCACCAAGGAAAATCACCATGGACCCAATGTGGATGTGGGCTGCGATAGGAATCATACTACTTGCAGTTGAAATGGCAACAGGCACTTTTTATGTGCT
>JAYTRW010000465.1:0-3114 GCA_043745985.1 Methylotenera sp. | reverse complement strand
TGCTGGCGGTATCAAAAAAGCAGTAGAAGTGGCAAAAGAGCGTTGTGGTTTGGGTCACATGAGCAAGCGTCTGATTGAAAATCTATCAAACGGCTATCAGCAACGTGTGGGTATTGCCCAAGCCATTATTCATAACCCAATGGTCGTCATTCTGGATGAGCCAACAGTTGGTTTAGATCCGATTCAAATTCGTGATATTCGTGCTTTGATTCGTGAAGTGGGCGCAGAACGTAGCGTGATTATCTCTACTCATATTTTGCCTGAAGTTGAAATGGTGTGTGACCATGTGCAAATTATTGATAAAGGTAAGTTGGTCTTTAATGGCGCGATTGATGTGCTTAAAAAGCACCGTATTGGTAATAAGCTCTTAGTAGGGATGCACAATTCACCTTCTACTGATGAAATGTTAAAAATTGCTGGCGTTATTGAAGCTGAAAACGTTTCTACGGGTTTAATGCGCGTTCGTTTTGCTGAAGATGCCGCGCCAGCTGAATCTATCGTGCAATCTGCGGTTAAAAATGGTTGGGGCTTGTATCAAATTGCACCTGATCAAACCAGCTTGGAAGATGTGTTCGTGCAACTTACCTATCAAGAACAGCCTGTTGCAGAACAGACTGCCGCGTAAACTTAAGGTCTCATCATGATTATCAATGTAGCAAGAAAAGAACTTAAAAGTATGTTTGCCTCACCTATGGGTTGGGTGATTCTATCATTACTGATGTTTTCATTCGGTACATACTACTTAAATGGCGTGAATGATTATTTTGCCGTCATGTCAGGCGCAATGCGCCCTGCAGAACGTACTGGCGTCACACAGTTCGTCGGGCAAATGGTATATGGCTTTGCGTCATTTATGGTGTTGTTTGCCGTACCATTATTGTCTATGCGATTGATTTCTGAAGAGCGCCGCAGCCAAACATTACCCTTCTTATTCAGTGCGCCAATTTCCCTTACGGAAATCGTCATGGGTAAATTTCTGGGCTTAGTCGCATTTTTAAGTATCTTGGTTGTGTTTATCGGACTGATGTTATCTACACTTAACATATGGGCAGACATCGATTTTGGCTTCATCATTGCCAACTCAATCGGCTTGTTGTTGATGATTGCTAGCTTCTCTGCGCTAGGTTTGTATTTCTCAAGTATGACGCAGCAGCCAGTGATTGCAGCCATTTTAACGTTTATTGCTTTATTCGCTTTAATGTTTTTAGATCGCTTTTTTGCCGGCGACCCAAGCAATATGCTGGCTAGTTTGTCGCTCACACGACACTTTCAATCGTTCTCAGGTGGTTTAATCGATACGGGTGATATTGCCTATTTCTTGTTATTTATCATCACATTTTTAACTTTAACTGTCCGTCGTTTAGATGCCGACCGCTTGCGCGGCTAACTAATCATTGAATTTTCGTCGCTATGCTGCGTTCCTCACAAAAAATTACTCCTTACATATACAACATATGCGGCGTCATAATTTTTTGTTCGCGCCTTGCCTAGCTTAGAAACTTAAATGATTAAAAACCTTTAAATATTTGAAATATTAGGTCTTGTAAAATGAATATCAATCGTAAATTACGTTTTCAACTGTTAGTGCAAAACGGTTTTTTTGTTGTACTGTTTTTATTGTTGGTGATATTGCTTGGCTATTTAGCGAGCCAGTATCGGATTGCAAAAGACATTACACAAGCTAACCGTAACATTCTCACGCAAGGCAGTGTTAACGTGCTTAAACAGATGAATGCACCTATCAATATTACGGTATTTGCGACTAAAGATGACGCATCGGGCGGCGATAACTTCCGCAAAGGCATGATTGACTTTGTTGCACGCTATCAACGTGAAAAAAAGAACGTTAACCTCACTTTTGTAAACCCTTCAATTGAGCCAAAACTAGCGCAAGATGCTGGTGTTAAAGAAGATGGTGAAGTGATTGTGGAGTACAACAAGCGTATCGAACACATCATTCCACCAATTGCTGAACAAGAAATGACCAACCTGTTGGTACGCCTGTCTCGCACGAATCAACAAGCTGTCATGTATTTAGACGGTCACGGTGAGCGTAATTTACTAGGCGTAAAGAACTTTGACTTGGGTGAGTTTGGTAAACAATTAGAGAAAAAAGGCTTTAAATTTGCCAACCCAGATTTAACCATCGCGCAAAACGTACCAAGTAATGGTGCGATGCTGGTGATTGCTAGCCCACAAGTTGATGTGAGTGAAGTTGAAGCGAAAAAAATTAAAGCTTACCTTGAAGCGGGGGGTAACTTATTTTGGTTGCTTGATGACGATAATTATCGTGGCATGAAAGAGGTTGCTGATTATTTAGGTTTACATGTTTCGCCTGGAATCGCCTTGGATATGGCTTCAGCGCAATATGGTGCGGATGCCCGTGTTTCATTTGCGAGTTTGTATGGTGAGCATGCAATTACCACTAACTTTATGTTGCGTACTTTATTCCCAGAAGCGCATGAAGTGACTGCGCAAGGTACAGATGAAAATGGCTGGAAAGTTAGCAATCTCATTGAAGTGGCACCAAATGGCTGGTTAGCCTCAGAAAAGTTAGCTAAAGACGCTAAACCTACTTTCAATGAGAAAAAAGACAAACGTGGTCCAATCAACATCGGTGTGGCTTTGGAGCGCACCTATGGTAAAAAAGGTCAGCGTGTAGTGATTATGGGTAATGGTAACTTCTTGTCTAATACCTTTATTACCAATGGCGGAAACTTAGACTTGGGCGTGAATATGGTGAACTGGCTTGCAGGCGACGATAAGCTCATCACGATACAACCTATGCCACTTAAAGATATTAACGTGACTATTCCAGATACGGATTCAGGCCGTATTGTAGCTTGGACTGTGTTCCATGGCTTTCAATACTTCATCCCCTTTGGCATGATGATTGCGGGCTTCTATTTCTGGTGGAAACGCAGAAAAGCCTAAGTGAGTATTTAAGTACGTAAGTTTTAAGTTTAAATTAGTATAGATTAAGGCATACATGAAAAAACGCTGGTTACTTAATTTGGTGATGTTGTGCGTAGTGGCAAGTTTGGTCGCATTTTTATATTTGCGACCAAAACAAACTGTAGAACAAGAAGCTAGCTATGATATATCCGCATACAA
>JAYTRW010000464.1:0-9674 GCA_043745985.1 Methylotenera sp. | reverse complement strand
ATGATGGCGTGATTTATCGTCCAGAACGTGAAGCTCAGGTATTACGGCGTTTACAAGCCAATAATCAAGGGCCGCTAGCTAACGAGGCTGTGAGTAATGTTTTTCGTGCGGTGATGTCTAATTGTCGCGCTCTTGAAAAAGAACTGTCTATCGCGTTCTTAGGGCCGTTAGGTACTTATAGTGAAGAAGCTGCGCTCAAGCAATTTGGCTTGGGTAGAGGTGCAATAGTTTGCGGTTCAATCGATGAAGTGTTTCGTACAGTCGAGGCTGGTCAAGCAGATTATGGTGTTGTGCCAGTTGAAAACTCTACCGAAGGCGCAGTTGGACTCACGCTAGATTTGCTGTTATCAAGCCCGCTCAAGATTTGTGGTGAAATCACGCTGCCAATTCATCATTGTTTGCTATCTAATCAAACTGATATTGCTAATATTAGCCACGTGTTTTCACATACGCAATCACTGGCGCAGTGCCATGAGTGGCTTAATCGCCTCATGCCAAAAGTAACGCGTGAAGCGGTGACTAGCAACGCACGCGCAGCACAAATGATTCATGACTTGGTTTCCACCGATGGTACTTTTGCTGCAGCGATTGCAAGCAAGCGGGCAGCAGAGCTCTTTGACTTGAATATACTTGCCGAGAATATTGAAGATGACGCTAAAAACACAACGCGATTTTTAGTGTTAGGTTCGCACGAAGTAGCATCATCTGGTCAAGATAGAACTTCGCTAGTAATGACATCCAAGAATATCCCAGGTGCCATGGTTCAGCTGCTAGAACCATTATCAAGGCATGGTGTCAGTATGACTAAGTTCGAATCTCGCCCATCTAAGCAGGGTTTGTGGGATTACGTGTTCTTTGTCGATATTGAAGGTCATCAATATGATGCGAAAGTGAAGGCGGCATTAACTGAATGCTCTGAACGCGCATCATTCCTCAAGGTGCTGGGTTCCTATCCAGTTGCCGTGATTTAAGCAAAATTAAGTTTTTAAGGTTTCTTGTATGAGTATGTCTAGCAGTAATCAAGCCCACAGTGCTGTGGCTAAGTTAGCACCTGAGTATATTAAAGCGATTGCTCCATATCAAGGCGGCAAGCCAATTTCTGAGCTTGCACGAGAAATGGGCTTGCAAGTAGAAGATATTGTGAAGCTTGCATCGAATGAAAATCCATTGGGCATTAGCCCTAAAGCGGATTATGCTATTCAAGAGGCTTTGTTTGATGTTGCACGCTACCCTGACGGCAATGGTTTTGCTTTGCGTGATGCTGTCAGTCAAAAGTTTACTGTTGCGCCGAATCAATTGGTCTTTGGTAATGGCTCCAACGATATTTTAGAGCTAGCTGCACGTGCTTTCTTAACAGCTGGTTGTGAGGCTATTTACTCTCAACATGCTTTTGCGGTTTATCCATTAGTCACGCAAGCAACGGGAGCAACAGGCGTGGTTGTTCCAGCTAAAAATTACGGACATGATTTGCCTGCAATGCTTGCGGCGACTACTGCAAAAACACGCATTATATTTATTGCTAACCCAAATAATCCTACAGGGACATTATTAGGCAAAGCTGAGTTATTGGCGTTTTTAAAGCAAGTACCAAAAACAGTATTAGTTGTGCTGGATGAAGCCTATGATGAATATTTATCAGCAGCTAATAAATCAGAAGCGATTACTTGGTTGAATGAGTTTGATAATTTAATTATTTCACGCACTTTTTCAAAAGCCTATGGCTTAGCTGGTTTGCGTGTTGGTTTTGGTTTATGTCATGCTGATATTGCAGATTTGATGAACCGTGTGCGCCAGCCTTTTAATGTGAATAGCATTGCTCAAGCCGCAGCAGTGGCTTCACTTGCAGATGATGATTTTGTTGAGCGTTCTTATGCATTAAATCAAGCAGGCATGACGCAGTTGACACAGGGTTTAAATAAACTAGGACTAGAATATATTCCATCGTTTGCTAACTTTGTGAGTTTTGCTGTGAAAAACGCAGGGCAAGTGAATCAGAGGTTATTGCAAAACGGTGTCATAGTACGTCCAATTGCCAACTATGAAATGCCCGATTATTTACGCGTAAGTATTGGGTTATTCAGTGAAAATGCCCGTTTTCTAGAAGTGTTAGAACAAATTTTAAAAAAGTAATGAATAAATGAGTGAATATAAAAAGCTAGCCACAGACGATGTACGCATACGCGAGATTAAAAAGCTAATTACGCCATTAGAGTTATTAGATCACCTAAAGGAAAGTGTCGATTCAACACAAAATATCTTAGTCACGCGTAAAGAAATTCATCATATATTACATCAGTCTGATGACCGTCTATTGGTGGTCGTAGGCCCGTGTTCAATACACGATACAAAAGCGGGTTTGGAGTATGCGCACCGCTTGATGGAAGTACGTAAAGATTTGGCGCAAGATTTGTTGATTGTGATGCGCGTTTATTTTGAGAAGCCACGTACTACTGTCGGGTGGAAAGGCTTGATTAACGATCCACATCTTGATGGTAGCTATAAAATCAATGAAGGTCTAGAGATCGCACGTAAATTCTTACTAGACGTGAATGAGTTGGGCATGCCGGCTGGTGCCGAGTTTTTAGATATGATTACGCCGCAATATGTTGCTGACTTAGTGAGTTGGGGCGCCATTGGTGCACGAACTACTGAATCACAAGTGCATCGCGAGTTAACCTCTGGTTTATCTTGTCCTGTTGGGTTCAAAAATGGCACTGATAGTGGCGTACGCGTCGCGATAGACGCAATTAAAACAGCTTCTAGCCCACATCACTTTTTGTCTGTGACTAAAGAAGGCCAGTCTGCCATATTCTCAACGTCTGGTAATGAAGATTGCCACGTGATTTTGCGTGGTGGTAAAACGCCTAACTACGATACTAAAAGTGTGAAAGAGGCTTGTGATAACCTTTCGGCTGAAGGTCTTGAGCCAATATTGATGATTGATTGCAGTCACGGTAATAGTAGCAAAAACTACTTGCGTCAAAAAGACGTGGCGCAAGACATTGCGGCGCAACTGTCCAGTGGTAATCAACATATCATTGGTGTGATGCTGGAGTCGCATCTCAATGAAGGTCGTCAGGAACACACACCAGGCTGTGAATTAGAATACGGAAAATCTATTACTGATGCCTGCCTAGGTTGGGATGATACGGTTGATATGCTTAATACCCTTGCTTCTGCAGTGCGAGTACGTCGCCAGAAAAAGTAATTAGCTCGCTTACTGTGTTGTGGCATCATGAAATTACTTAGTCGTTAATCAGTAACTTTGCAGTGTTGTTATATCTGAATAGAGCGCATGATTCATTCCACGTTGTAGCGATAAGTAAATAAGCAGCAACGAATTTAATTAACGACTAAAAAAAGGAAATTTATCATGTGGACAACACCAGCAGCTACAGAAATGCGTTTTGGCTTTGAAGTTACAATGTACGTAATGAACAAGTAATTAGCATTTTTGCTAATCAAAAAAAGGCTGCCGTAAGACAGCCTTTTTTTATAGAAAAAACTATCCTGTGACATGAAGGTCCAAGTTTAGTAAAAGCAAGTGTAATTAGAAAAATAGTTTAGCTAAAGCAATAAATCATATAACAAAAAGTAACTAAGTAGAATAGAAGAGTGATATGCATATACATGTTTTAGGCGCAGGCGCAGGTGGCGGTTTTCCTCAATGGAATTGTAATTGCTTTAATTGCGATGGCCTTCGTAAAGGCACAATTAAAGCAACAAAGCGTACGCAGTCATCTATCTGTGTAAGTGGCGATGGTGTGAACTGGATCTTGTTTAATGCTTCACCAGATGTATTGCAGCAGATTCAAGATTTTGCGCCATTACAACCAGGCCGTGCGATTCGAGATTCAGGTATTCAGGCAATTGTGCTGATTGACGCGCAAATCGACCATACAACAGGCTTATTCATGTTGCGTGAAGGTAAAGTAAAACGCGAGATTTATTGCACAGACATGGTGTATGAAGATCTGACCTCAGGTAATCAGATATTGAATATATTGGAACATTATTGTGGTGTAAATTATCATCAAGTGCCTATTGATGGCAAAACTAGCTTTGAAATCCCTAACGTACCAAATCTTAAATTTACATCTGTATCGCTTAAAAGTGCGGCACCTCCATATTCTCCACACCGTAATAACCCACAAGCGGGCGATACCATTGGTGTATTGATAGAAGAAATTAGCACAGGTAAAAAATGCTGGTACTCCCCAGGCTTAGGCGAAATAGAGCCTCATTTGCCGCCATTCATGAATCAGGCTGATTGCATTATGGTCGATGGTACATTTTGGACAAACACCGAAATGATCGACATGGGTTTGATGACCAAAACCGCGCGCAGTATTGGGCACAACCCACAATCTGGTGAAGGCGGCATGATAGAAAAGCTAAATGAATTTGGCCCTAAAAATGGCCAAGCAGTACGGAAAGTATTGATACATATCAATAACACAAATCCAATTTTAAGAGAAGATTCTGCCGAGCGTGCAACGCTTACCCAGCATGGCATAGAAGTCGCCTATGATGGTATGGACATCATTCTTTAGGAGAACAAAATGAGCGCAACTACAAATGATAATTTACCTTGGTCACGTGAAGAGTTTGAAGAAAAGCTTCGTGAAAAAGGTAAGGGATACCACATTTATCACCCGTTTCACGTGATGATGTATGAAGGTAAATTGACCAAAGAGCAATTGCAGTGTTGGGTTGCGAATCGGTTTTACTACCAAATTGCGATTCCGATGAAAGATGGTGCAATCCTCTCAAACTGCCCAGATGTTGAAGTGCGTAAACAATGGATAGTGCGTATTACTGACCATGATGGCGTGGGTGATAGTGTAGGCGGTATTGAGGCATGGATTCAACTTGCCGCAGCTGTAGGTCTGAGCCGTGAAGATATTGTGAGCTTGAAGATGGTAAGTCCAGGGGTACGTTTTGCCGTGGATGCTTATATCAACTTTGCTAAGCAACGTCCTTGGCAGGAGTCTGTATGTTCAAGCTTAACCGAACTATTCGCGCCGCACATACACCAACAGCGTATAAGCTCCTGGCCTACTATGTATCCGTGGATTAAAGAAGAGGGTTTAACTTACTTTAAAAAACGCCTCACTGAAGCGCGTCGTGATGTGGAGCAGGGTTTGGATGTAACGCTTAATTACTTTAGCACTTCACGTGAAATGCAAATGAAAGCGCTCGATATTTTGCAGTTTAAATTGAACATTCTCTGGGTGATTGCTGATTCAATTATGTTGGCTTCAACGCTAGACATTAAAATTGATGGAAAAGATTACTTCCATCAGCCAGTCATCAACTTTTAGACTCTAATTTATAGAATAGTATTCAACCTAAAATTATGGAAATAAGCATTCAACATTCAGATATTTACGCACTTGCGTTTCACCATCGTTTTCAGTGGGAGGAGGCGCAACAAAGTTATGTGATACTTTTCCCAGAAGGCATGGTCAAACTTCATGGGGGCGCTGGTGAAGTGATTAAGCGCGTAGATGGTAAAGTAAATGTAGGCGATATTATTGCTGACTTAAAGGCGGCTTTTCCTGATGCTGTTGGAATTGAAGCTGACATTATTGGTATGTTTGAAATGGCTTACGGAAAAGCTTGGATTCGTAAAGTTTAGATTCAAAATTCAATTGCCTGTGGCGAGTTGAATATTTAGGAGCGGTAAATGACACAAACTTCACTAGGTGAATCAGTGGTACAAAAAGAGTTGCATGCTCAGGCGCAGAATAATGGTGTTGCAGCTAACCTTACACAGACTCAGCCGCTTTGGTTATTGGCTGAAGTGACTTATCGCTGTCCGCTACATTGTGCTTTTTGCTACAATCCGACTGATTATGATAAGCATACACAAAATGAATTAACAACAGAGCAATGGATTCAAGCCTTGCGTGATGCGCGCAAAATGGGTGCCATACAACTTGGCATTTCTGGTGGTGAGCCTTTGCTGCGCGATGATATTGAAGATATTGTCATTGAAGCCAGAAAGTTAGGTTATTACAGCAATCTTATTACCTCTGGTGTTGGTTTAACTGAAAAGCGTATTCAAGCATTTAAAGAAGGCGGCTTAGACCACATTCAGCTTTCAATGCACGATATTACTGAAGAAATTAATAATTTCATCACCAATACAAAAACGTTTGAGCTAAAGAAAAAGGTTGCCGCCATGATTAAAAATCATGGCTATCCAATGGTGCTTAACGTGGTGATACACCGCTACAACATTGGTCATATCAAAGAAATTTTAGAGATGGCTGAAGCTTTAGGTGCTGATTATGTAGAGCTTGCTAATACACAATATTACGGCTGGTCATTAGTGAATCGTAGTCAATTAATGCCACTTAAAGAGCAAATTGATGAAGCAGAGCGCATCACCAATGAGTTTCGTGAAAAAGTTGGCAGTAAAATGAAAATCTTTTTTGTGGTGCCAGATTACTTTGGCGATCGCCCTAAGAAGTGTATGAATGGTTGGGGTGAGGTATTTATGATCGTCACTGCCAATGGCGATGTGTTGCCATGTCACTCAGCTCGTGTATTGCCGAATATGGCGTTTCCAAATGTGCGCGAAAAAGGCTTGGAATACGCTTGGAAGGAATCACCAGCTTTTAATAAATACCGTGGTACCGCTTGGATGAAAGGTCCGTGCGTGACGTGCCCAGAAAAAATGAATGATTTAGGTGGTTGCCGTTGCCAAGCTTTCTTACTGACAGGCGATGCAGAAAGTGCAGATCCAGTATGTTCACTTTCTCCTAATCATCATCTCATTGAAAAAGCCATTGAAGACAGTAAAAATCCAGTCATAGCCAACCAGCCCATTATTTTTAGAACTGATAAAAACTCTAAAAAATATGTAGCAGGTGATAAAGAACGGATAGAAGAATTTCACGCCTTGCCGTAGGCTTTAGCAGATATACCTAGGCTTTACAGATATAATATGAAGCGCGCAGCAACATAGGTTAGCGCGCTTTTTATTTTCCGAATATATGAAAACTCAATCTAACCACTCTCATTCCAATCTTTTAGTTTATGTACTGGCAAGCCTTGCTGCGCTTGCTCCGTTTGCTATTGATACCTATTTGCCTGCATTCCATGTGATGGGTGCGCAACTCGGTGCAAGCGATGTGCAAGTTCAGCAAAGCCTTACATTTTATCTTTTGCCATACGCGCTCATGACACTATGGCATGGTGCAATTTCTGATTCAATCGGTCGTATTACCACTATTAAGTGGGGGTTAGGTGTATTTTTACTCGCATCTATAGGCTGTGCTTTTGCACCTAATATCGAGACACTATGGTTTTTTCGGGCCTTACAAGGTATTTCGGGCGGGGCTGGTAATGTGGTGGCGCGCGCCATGGTGCGTGATTTGTTTGAAGGTGCGCAAGCGCAGCGCGTGATGGCTACAGTACAGATGTTGTTTGGTATAGCGCCAGCAATCGCACCGATTATTGGCGGCGTGTTGCTAGGTATATATTGGCAAGCTATTTTCATCTTTTTAGCGCTTTATTCAGCGCTTAGTCTATGGGCTGCCATACGCTATTTACCAGAAACTGTACCCGTTGAGAAACGTAAGCCCTTATCTGCAAAACAAGTCATTAAAGACTACAAAGTGATATTTGGCGATAAAGAATTTAATTACGTTGTATTAGCACTAAGTGCAAATTTTGCAGGTTTTTTTCTATATGTATTAGCTAGCCCTGTATTTTTAGTTAAGCAGCTAGGTTTTACTCAACATCAGTTTGGCTATATGTTTATTCCTACCGTATGCGGCATGATATTGGGTTCATATTTAGCAAAACGAGCGGCGGGACGCTATGCAAGGCAAAAAGTAGTTAAAGTAGCCTATCTTTGGATGGCCGCAATGGTCATTTTGAATGTACTGATTTGTTATACATTACCCACAAGACCGCTGTATAACATTCTGCCGATTGCTCTGTTTAACATCGGCATGGCATTGGCAATGCCCATACTTTCACTTATCGCCCTTGACCGTCATCCTAAAATCAGAGGCACTGCGGCTTCAGGTCAAGCATTTATACAAATGCTGCTGTCGACAGTGTCTGCTGGTTTGATTGTGCCATTAGTCTGGTACGCGCCGTCTGGCTTAGCATTAGCAATGGCGGGGTATTTGATATTTGGTTGGATGATGATTCGTCAAAGCAAATTTTACAATCAGCCATAACTTAGCACTTTGATTCACTAATTGCAGAGGCGATTAAATTTACCTTACTTGGGCTATTTGATTAAACTCTCTGTTTTCCAAAGTAAATACACCCGACAATCAAATTCTAATTGATGGTAATTAGGTTCCATATGCTGGCAAAGTTGATAGAAAGCTTTGTCATGATAGCGTTCTTTTAGGTGTGCAAGTTCGTGCACAACAATCATTTTTAAAAAATCAGCAGGTGTTTCTTTAAAAAACGAAGAAATTCGTATTTCTTTTTTAGCTTTAAGCTTGCCACCCTGTACGCGCGAGATCGCCGTATTCAACCCTAGCGCATGATGATCGATAGTTAAGCGGTTGTCATAATGCACTTTGTCTAACAATGGTGCATTGCGCAAAAAAGTTTGCTTCAACTCGTTGCTATAGATGTACAACGCTTTGTCAGTTTGAATCTGGTGCGACTCTGGATAACGTTGTGCGATGTATTCGCCTAGCATGTTTTGTGATTGCAACTGCCGAGTTTTTTCCTGCAGAGACGCAGAGTAATGTTGCAAGTATTTAAGAGGAGGTGGTGTCATACGTTTTTAATTATTATACAAACTTTAATTCAGTCTTGAAGATTCTTGAGGTTGTTTATCTAGTGTTCCGAGTTCAATTCAAGTGATAAATTGCCACTGATACCCGTTTTTGTTCTTTAAATTGAAAAGCTTATCCTCCATTTAAAATGCATTATATCTTGTGTATTAGTAAGTTTGTATTTGGATTTTATTGATGCGCGAACAGAAATATCAGTAAGTGGCGTTATTAGAAAGTAGAACAGATGATGAATAAGAGTCGTGAACATGTCGCATTAAGTGCGTACCTAAATCTTTTAGAGCGTAAGGGCTTTACCAAAATTGAGCTTCGACAGCGTGAAGTGATTATTCTTAAGCTTATTCCATGGATTGAAAATATTCATTGTGATGGCAATGCTTTTAGGGATGCGGTAGATCAGTTATTTAAAAACCTGGAAAAATCACTGTGGGTTAGTTATTTACCAGTGATTAGAGAGTTTTTTTCTTTTTGGATAGACGACATTAAAGCGGTTATCGCCATGAATCAAGACAATGCATTTGGTGCAAATTTAATCAAATGGAAACCAGGTGAGACTGAGTTAAAAGATTTGTGGAGTTCATTGGATAAGCATACGTTAACAACGCTAGAAATGCAGCCTTTAGATGAGTACGAGAAAGTGCTACGTAGTAACGGGGTAGAAGATTTTGTTGTTAATGCTTGTAAAAAGCTTGTCAAACTATTATTGATTCTATTACGAAATGCACCTCATAAACAACCTGTCGCCTACCGACATGCTCTGGATGCTAATTTGCATTTATTTTCATCAAATGAGGCTTATAAAGTGACATTAAAAGTTGGGCGAGAGTTTTATTACTTTTGGAAAAGTGGTGTTCATGCAGCTGACTTTGCTAAGCAGCACCTTGCTTATGCTGCTTA
>JAYTRW010000463.1:0-3125 GCA_043745985.1 Methylotenera sp. | reverse complement strand
TTAGGGTTCAAATGCCCTGCGGAGTTGTTCACACCAGACGCATTTGATTTTAGGCAGCATCATGCTGCACTTCTTGCACTTCAACCTTGAAACCGCCCTCTTATTTATGATTAAAACTTAAATTAATGATTATTGAACTAGATTAAACCTGCGGAATGCAACACGGCGTCTTGAATTTTCTTCTTAAATTCAGAAGCTTCAATTTGGATTCTTTTATCAGTATCACTTTTAAGTTTAGTATCTTTTTTAGCGTTCTCTCCAGCTGTAAATCCTGAATCATAAGATGCGTCACAAGTCGCATCTTTTTTAATATTTTTAGCAACAGAGAGTCTCGCAGCTAAATCTGCGTATAGATGTTCTTTATTACCATCAAAGTAACCCGTTAGACGACAACTTTTATATATTTCATCGGGCTTTTCTGCATGGGCTTGTCCCGTAAAGCCCAACATAATAATCATTAAGAAAAATATTTTTTTAATCATGTCCGCCTCA
This sequence comes from Methylotenera sp., assembly GCA_043745985.1. GTDB lineage: Bacteria > Pseudomonadota > Gammaproteobacteria > Burkholderiales > Methylophilaceae > Methylotenera. The sequence goes on along the minus strand of JAYTRW010000463.1, from coordinate 2,633 downwards.
TCAATTGATAAATTAAAAGACCTGTTAATTACTTATTACCTTCATACCGTATATTTGCGTTGAATTTTGATCTAGTATTTGCATCTAGAAATGACGCATTAATTTAGATGCTAACTCCATGAATAAATATCATTAAATATTAAAATTAAATATTAAAATAAGGGGTAATATAATTCTGCAAATATATCTAAATATTGGGTGCAAATATACAAAATTGATTTAATATTAAGTGCAAATTAACAACTTGGGCTTAAAACACATAACCTACTAAAGCACCAACTCCATAATCTGGACTGCCATTAGCAAAACCTTTCACTAAATAAGCTTGTGCTTTCCAGCTATCGCTGATTTTATGATTCACAAATGCTGTTGCTTCACTTACAGCTGAGCCGTTATTAGTAATTGCAGGGCGGTAATCGTAAATAACACCAGCACTGGTGCCAGACGCAATCTTATAAGTGCCACCAACTGAACCGTAGAACACATTGTCCAACGGAGCCGCACTAGTGTCTCCATACACGCGATAACCAATAGTGCCTAAAGCAGTGAAATCACCAAATGATTGATAAAGATCAACTTGACCCATATAATCGTTTTCACCAGTGCCTAGGCCTTTTTTGTCATCTGCAGTGCCAAACTTTACCTTACCTGTCACATCAACAGCTGGACCACCATTGCTACCATTAAATACATTGTAGGTGGCACCTGCGACGATGTCACCAAGACCTGATTCTGTTGATCTTTTCGTTGTTGTGGTACTTTTAAATTTACCAATACCAGGAGAAACGTTACCTGGGCCAGTAATGCTGACATAAGGCACTGTTAACTTGAATGCCCAGCTACCCGCTTCGTATTTACCAATGACAGGAACAGAAGTAATGTCTGTTCTATCTTGACTGCCATATTTACCAGAGCTGTAATCAACCCCTGATGTGACACTAAATACTCCAGTATCATCCGCAAAAGCAAGTTGAGTTGCTAAGCCAGATACACCAATTACCATGGCTAGCGTATTGCGTAAAGTTTTATTCATTACATTCCCTTAGTTGTTAAATCAATAGGCCATTATAAATGAATAATGGCCTACCCAAATTATTTAACTTTTTCTGGACGCTCTGCTTTTTCTACGCGTTCGACTTTTTCTGGAAGCTCTGCTTTTTCGACTTTCTCAGCCTTCTCTATTTTCTCTGCTTTTTCAATCTTGGTAGATTTTTCGGCCTTTTCGGCCTTTTCGGCATCTTCTGTTTTTTCAGCTTTCTTAGCTTTCTCTAACTTTTCAGCACGCTTTGCTTTGTCTAATCGTTTTTCAGCTCTGGCTGCTTTTCTTGCTTCAATTTTATCTTGGTTCGTTTCAAGACGAGCAGCTGCATTATTCAAGCCTTTGCTGTCAGAATCACGTGTTAAGTTCTTTTCAACACTGGTCGTAGATTGAGAAAGTGGTTCTTTGGTAGCGGCTGTATCTGCCGCAAAAACCAAGCTTGATACGCCTAGAAATAATGCTGCAATTGAAACTGATATTTGAGTCTTGTTCATGTTTAGTTCTCCAAAAATTGTTATAAATATTGACTACATTAACTTCTAAATAAATCGATTACTTACTTATTACCTTTACACCGACAACACTGCTTTATCCCTTAAAGCTTACTGCAATCTTACATAGCATCTTTATATTTTTGGGTGCTAGCCTATATTAAATAAGCTGACGTTATTTATTGCTCATCATCGTCATGATGGTGGTGCTTATAGTGACCATAAGCATGCCCATTGCCGTGTCTATGGTCATGATCCTCTTCATCATTGTAACCATTATCATTATAGGCAGCTCGTCTTTCTCTAGCGCTTGGCTCAGCGATGACTTTGCCGACAACCGCACCGCCAGCACCACCAACACCAGCGCCAATAATCGCGCCATTTTTACCGCCGACTTTATGGCCAACGGCTGCACCTGTAACGCCACCTGCTGCGCCACCTAACACCGCACCAGTCCGGCCTTCACCTTTGGTTGTTACTGCACCGCCCACACCGCCACCGACAGCACCACCGATGAGTTCACCATTTTTACCACCGAGTATGCCACCAACTGCGGTACCTGCAGCTGCGCCTAAACCACCACCAACTGCTGTTTTAAGATTGCTGTCTCCGGCCATGGCTGAACCACTGACCGCTAAAAGTAACGCCAAAATAATGGGGATGCTCTTCATAATTTAAATTCTCCTAATCAATATAATCTATCTCATTAATGTTAACGTTTAAGGCATTAACAAAAATTGAATGATACTGCTTGTTGTTTACACCAACCTTACAAAGTTATATACGACAATTTAATCTAGATGGATTCATACATAAAAATTACCTGCTTAATCTTAAAGTGAGACTTGGATTTTACAGGCCAAAATCACTGAATAAAGTTTGACTTAATCATCATCATCTTCATCTTCGTGATGATGATGCTTATAGTGACCATAAGCGTGTCCGTGACCTTGCCTATGTTCATGCTCATCATCGTAATAATACGGCTGTGCATCATAATAACCGTATCTAACAACAGGACGCTCATCATAAATGACACGTGGCGGCTCAACGTAAACTGGACGTGCGTCATAGTAGACTGGAGGTCTGCCATAATACGCTGG
>JAYTRW010000462.1:0-3128 GCA_043745985.1 Methylotenera sp. | reverse complement strand
CTTCAGGCGTTGGGTATTCCTATAAATCTTATATTTTTGACGGAACAACTTATACTTACAGCTCTGTGCAAACATTTACAACTATTAGTATTGATGCTAATTTATCCGCATTGTTAATAAATACAGCAACAATTTCACCTGTTTTTGCATCTGCAACAACTGCTTATTCCTCAAGTGTAACAAATAGTACAAGTTCTGTAACCGTAACAGCGACAAAATCGAATGCTTTTGCTGCAATTCAATTGCAACTAAACGGTGGTGTATATTTTGCTTTAACGAGTGGTGTAGCGTCGTCTTCCTTAGTATTAAATGTAGGAAGTAATACAATTAACGTTAAAGCAACCGCTCAAGACGGTTCTACAATAAAAATATATACCATTACACTTTGTCGTTCTGTTGTGCCAAGTGTTTCAATTTTAGCATCAGCAAATCCCATTTGTTCCGGTACAAGTGTTACTTTCACAGCTACTCCAACAAATGGTGGCACACCAACGTATCAGTGGCAGAGAGGAGGGGTGAATATTTCAGGTGCTACAGCTTCAACTTTTACAAGTTCAAGTCTCGCGAATAATAATGGTATAACTGTCATTATGACTTCAACAGCAACGTGTGCTAGTCCAATAACCGCAACGAGCAATACTGTTACAATGACAGTTAACGCGTTACCCGCAGCAACTACGTCAACTGTCATTCACGATATTTGCCAAGTAGGAGCTGGGTCAATTACATTAGCTATATCAGGGGGTGCACCCAATTATACCGTTGCTGCTTGTGGCACAACAGTACCTCCAAGTACAACAGTAGGTCAGTATGTCAGTGTCACTGGGAGTCCAGCTCTTGGAGTAACAAGTACGAAAACATTTTCAGGGTTAAACGGTAATATTGCTTATAACTTCACAATCACAGATGCAAATGGGTGTGTTGCTCAATAATTTGTGTAGATGTACAGATTTAATTATTGCTCATAAAAACGACAAAACTAACAGACTTTATCTGACTTCCACTTTCTAAAAAAAACGAAATTTAACTGCGCTGCAATAACTACAAGTTTTTTCATTCCAACCAAAACTTTCAACCATGCTTAAAAATTTATTTTTCCTATTTACAGTAGCAACCTTCATCGGTTTTACTACACAAACTATTGCACAAACGTGTACTGGTAGCTTAACAGTAACTCTTAATGGGTCATCGAGCGGAAAAGCATTAACTGCGCCAACAGCAGATTCAGCAACACAACATTATTGTTCTGGTACATTATTATCAACTTTAAAGGCTATTGCTACTTCTGGTGCAACAATAAATTGGTATTCAGCTTCTTCTGGAGGAAGTGCTTTAGCAACTAGTACTGTTCTTGCTTCTGGCGATTACTATGCTTCTCAAACGTTAACGGCAACAAGTTGCGAAAGTGTAAACCGATTGAAAGTAACTGTCGTAATAAATTCAGTAACTTCAATTTCAAGTCAACCAACCGATGCCCCGCCTGTTTGCATTGGAGGTTCTGCCGCTTTAACTGTTGGTGCAACTGGTACAAATTTAAGTTATCAGTGGTACGATAACGGCATTACAAATTCTAATTCTGGTGGTTCGGCTATTTCAGGTGCTACGAGTTCAACTTATTCAGCAATGACTACAACTTCAGGCACAAAATATTATTACGTCGTTGTTTCAGGATATTGCGGTAGTGCTGTAACCTCATCTGTAGTAAAAGTCACTGTCAATGCTTCAACGGCAATTACTACTTCCCCAGTCATTCAATCAGTTTGTTTGAACAGTTCAGTTACAGCGCTGACTGTGGCTGCAACCGGGTCTGGTACATTATCATATCTGTGGTATTCCAACACAACTAATTCAAATTCTGGTGGCACTTCCATTCCATCAGCTATTTCTTCGTCTTACACACCTTCATCAACAACTGCGGGTACTTTTTACTATTATGCAATCGCAACGAGTAGTAGTTCTTGTGGTTCAGCCACTTCAAGTGCAGCTTCTTTTACAGTAAATGCGTTGCCAATTGCAGGAACGTGTACTGTGGCAAATGATGCATGTCAAGTAAGTGCGGGTGAAATTAAAATTTCTATCACTATTGCAGGTTCGAATAGTTATACTTTAATGGGTACAAGCAGCACGGTTTCACCCAGTCCAATAGTGGGTACAATTACAACTTTAACCAATCCAAGCCCATCAAACGTTTCTGGTATTATTACTTACGATTTTACAGGTTTATCTGGTAATGCAGAATATAAATTTAAAATCACAGATTCAAATGGTTGTGTCGTTGGGGCTACGCACTGATAAAATGGTAATTAAATTTTTAACTTGTTAGGTTTTTAAAACCTAACAAGTTAAAAATCATAGACCTAACAAGTTTTACAATCCTGTTAAGTTTTTTTAAAGTATTTATTGAACCAAAACTTAATTGCTATTTTGATTTTAAAGTTTTTTCAATGAAAAAATTAACTTTAATTTTGACTATCCTACTATCAACTGTATTAACTTTTCATATTGAAGGTCAATGCACAGGTGCGCTTTCACTCATTTTATCTGGCTCAAGTACTGGCGGAAATATATCAACAACTATCACGGCGCAACCTGCGGCGATTACAACTATTTCATTAGGTACTTCGGTCACATTATCCGTTTCAGTAACAGGTTCAAATTTGACCTATCAATGGTGGAAAGATAACGTGAAGTTAGATTTCATAACATTGCCGTCTTACACAGTTACTTCAGCAGCACCTAAAGACGCTGGTAATTATAAAGTAGTTGTGCACGGCGATTGTGGCAATGACATAACTTCCGAAATTGCTTTAGTTCAAATGGCACCATTACCTTTGAAATGGCTCAGCTTCAAAGCAAAATTGACGACTGAAAATAAAGTCTATCTTGACTGGGTAACTATATCAGAAATTAACGTAAAACACTTTTTAGTTGAGAGAAGTCAAGACGGTATGAATTTTAAAAAGATTTCAAATCCTGTTGAAGCGAAAAATGCGCCGTCTCAAAATTTTTACTCAATTACAGATGAGCAACCCTATTTAGGTGTTAACCTTTATAGAATTGTTGAAATAGATTATGATGGTACAGTTAATTATTCAGGAGTTTGTACTGTAAATAATGATGTTGCAGAA
>JAYTRW010000461.1:0-9720 GCA_043745985.1 Methylotenera sp. | reverse complement strand
TTGATTTTGCCTATGCCGTGCATTCAGACATTGGTAATAGCTGTGTGGCAGTGCGTATCAATCAAGAGTTAGCGCCATTGCGAACAGAGTTACATAATGGTGACCACGTGGAAATTATCACTGGCTCACTCGCTAAACCTAATCCTGCTTGGCTGAATTATGTGGTGACAGGCCGTGCACGCGCGCATATTCGACATTTCTTAAAATCGCAGCAATCTACCGAGTCAGCTCACCTTGGCGAGCGCATGCTCAATCAAGCTTTGCGCGCTTTGCATGTTGAGCCTAGTCAAATCACTGAAGAGCATTGGCAAAAGTTGATACGCGATTATGGGCTGAAAAAGAAATCACAAATATTGACTGAAATTGGCTTAGGTAAACGCCAAAATGTCATGGTAGCGCACCAGTTATTAGCGATGCTTGAGGTGCCAGAGGTGCCAGAAGAGGGCACTATAGGTAAGTTCTTGGGCGGTAAGTTCTTCGACAAGATTTTCGGCAAAACGGTTAAACCATTAGATACCATTACCATTCGTGGTTCAGAAGGGATGGCGGTTCAGTTTGCACAATGCTGTAGACCGATACCTGGCGACCCAATTCTAGGCTTTATTAATAAAGATAAAGGTTTGGTGGTACACACGCACGATTGTCCCGCGATACGTAAATTCCGTTTAGATCCAGATAAGTGGCTAGATGTAGAGTGGGAGCCAGAAAGTCAGCGTTTATACAAAACCAACCTTAATCTAACCGTGGCAAATCAGCCCGGCATGTTAGCTAAAATTGCTTCAGGCATTGCCGATGCAGGTTCTAATATTGATAACGTGAGCGTTGAAGAAGAAGATGGCAGCGCTTACGCTAATCTTTATTTCACTGTGCAAGTGAAAGATCGTATCCATTTAGCTGAGCTGATGCGTAGCTTACGCAAAATACCTGATGTGGTGCGCATTAACCGAACTAAGGGTAATGCTGCTGGCAATGGTGTGAAAAAATCTTCTCAATAAGTTTGGTTAAAAGATTCATTTTAGATGAGTATTAATCTGAATACTTTACCCGAAGGTTTACCAATCCCTTTAGATGACGGTTTGGCAGCACATTTAGAAGGCTTGTACTTACCTGAAGCATCATTAGCATCATTAGCATCAACCAGCGGTCATGATGTTCATTTGAGCGCAATTTCAGGTCGACTGGTTATTTATGTGTATCCACTGACTGGCCGCCCTGACGTTCCACTGCCAGATGAATGGGATGAAGTACCTGGCGCGAGAGGTTGTACGCCACAGGCTTGCGATTTTAGTCACCACTACCTTGAGCTGCAGCACCTAAACAGCATGGTTTTTGGGCTGAGTTCGCAAACCAGAGAATATCAGCTAGCGCTTAAACATCGTTTGCATTTGCCATTTGACTTGTTGAGTGATGATGCATTTCAGCTAAAAAGCCATTTGAATTTTCCAGTATTTAAAGTGGGCGATTTATTGCTGTATAAGCGTTTAACCATGATTGTTGAAAATCGCATGATTAAAAAAGTCTTTTATCCAGTTTTCCCTCCCAATCGAAATGCTTTACAAGTAGTAGACTGGCTGAAAATTAATTAGCTGGTATGACAAACCTTTCTGAAATAAAACTCTTTAGCAAGCCGCTAGTAGCCAATCTGAATAAGCTTGGTATCCATACCATTCAAGCTTTATTGTTACACCTACCTTTGCGCTACATTGATGAAACTCATATGACTAGCGTGCGTGATTTACGGGTTGGCGAACCATCGCAGGTTGAAGGCGAAATTGTTCATGCGGAAGTGACCTATAAGCCGCGTAAAGCTTTAATCGCAAGGCTAGAAGATGCGAGCGGGCAACTCACTTTACGTTTCCTACATTTTTATCCTAGTCAAATTGCCGCGCTTAAAGTGGGTAATAAATTGCGGGTGTATGGTGAAGTGCGTAGTGGTTTTTTTGGGTATGAGATGGTGCACCCCACTTGTAAAGCCGTTGGCGAAAAAACCACGGTGGCTGAAACCTTAACGCCTGTTTACCCAACGGTAGCTGGGCTGACGCAGGGTAATTTGCGCAAGGCGATTGCTACGGTATTAAACTCAAGTAACATTTTCTCTCCCCCAGGCAGGGGTAGGGCCAGTGCGTGGGGGGAATCTCACGTCGGCCAAAACTCTTACCCCCATCCCAACCTTCCCCCTGAAACGGGGAAGGAGCTAGACGCTTCAAAACAAAATCCATTAGCCGAAACCTTGCCAATGAGTGTGTACCAGCCGTTTCAATTTCCAAGTTTTTCAGTAAGTTTAAAAGCTTTACACAATCCACCGCCAGATGCAGATTTACAGGGCTTGGAAGAAAAAACCACCCCAGAATGGCAACGCCTCGCCTTTGATGAATTGCTTGCGCAGCAGCTTTCTATGCGTAAACATTATGCGCGCCGTCGCAGTGTGGATGCGCCACAATTTAAACAATCAAAACAATTGGTTTCAGCTTTGCTTAAAAGTTTGCCCTTTGCCTTAACGCAAGCCCAGCAAAAAGTGGCGGTAGAGATTCAGAACGATTTAACACAGCCGCACCCCATGCAGCGCTTATTGCAGGGCGATGTAGGCAGCGGTAAAACCATCGTTGCCTGTATGGCGGCATTGCAGAGTATAGAAAGCGGTTGGCAAGTGGCACTGATGGCGCCAACGGAAATTTTGGCAGAGCAACATTTTCGCAAAATGATAGGTTGGCTAACGCCCTTGAATATAAAAATGGCTTGGCTCACTGGTAGTCAGTCTAAAAAAGACCGTGAAGCTGCGATGCAAATCATTGCCGATGGCAGCGCGCAGTTAGTCATTGGCACGCATGCGCTGTTTCAAGAAGCGGTGCAATTTAAAAAGCTAGGGTTAGCGATTATTGATGAGCAGCATCGCTTCGGGGTGCATCAACGTTTAGCTTTGCGACAAAAGGGCCAACCAGAGCCGCACCAACTGATGATGACTGCCACGCCAATTCCACGCACTTTATCCATGAGTTACTACGCAGATTTAGATGTGTCGGTGATTGATGAGCTGCCCCCGGGTCGCACACCGATTGTCACTAAGCTGGTGTCGGATGTGCGTCGAGATGAAATTCTGCAACGCGTGCGCGAAGCCTGTGCACAAGGTAATCAAGCCTATTGGGTATGTCCACTGATTGAAGAGTCTGAAGCTTTGCAATTGGTAACAGCCAACGACACGTACGCACTCATGCAAAACGAGTTTCCAGAATTAAAGATTGGGCTAGTGCATGGTCGTATGAAGCCTGCAGAAAAACAAGCCGTAATGGCCGCATTCAGTGCAGGCGAAACGCAATTGCTAGTGGCAACCACGGTGATTGAGGTGGGCGTAGACGTGCCCAATGCCAGTTTAATGGTCATAGAGCACGCTGAACGCATGGGTTTGAGTCAGTTGCATCAATTGCGCGGTCGCGTCGGCCGTGGCGCCGCAAAAAGTGCTTGTATACTGCTATATCAAAATAAACTTTCTGAGACGGCGCGAGTAAGGTTAAAAGTGATTTATGAAAGCAGTGATGGATTTGCCATCGCCCAAGCTGACCTTAATTTACGTGGTCCAGGTGAGTATTTGGGTACACGTCAAAGTGGTGTGCCTATGCTGAAAATAGCCGATTTAAACCGTGATGTAGATTTATTAAATGCCGCTAAACATATGGCAGATCGCTTAATTAAAGAGTATCCGTCTGCAGTAGAAAAGCATTTAGAAAGATGGATGGGCCGAGCAGATGAGTTGGTTAAAGTTTAAGCTGGAAAACACAGGTCCTGCGAACCGCGTGGGTATTGGCTCGCAGGGCATCACATTTATGCGATAATTCCTCTCGTGAAAATTCAACAAAATCTTGCTAGTACCCGTCAGCGCTGGCTTAACAAGCCTATACAGGCTAAAAAGCTGCAGCTTTGGTTAATCGATAACGGCTCTCTTACCGCGCGTTTACAGCAACGTTTTAGCCAATTTGCAGTAGAGCCCGTCATAGTAAAATACGGCAAATTAATTCAAGATGAAGCTGTTTTATTGCGTCAACCAAGTTACCAAATTGCTTTGATACGTGAGGTGTTACTCATGGGTGAAAATCAGCCTGTCGTGTTTGCGCATAGTGTATTACCAAGAGCAAGCCTGCGAGGCGCATGGCATAGACTGGGCAGACTAGGCAATAAACCACTTGGCGCGACTTTGTTTGCTAATCCAAAAGTGAAACGCACAGCTTTGAGTTATAAAAAACTTACGCCAAACCATGCACTATACCAACATGCAACCCGACATTTAATGCAAAAGTCTGAGGAGAGCCTTCCACGTTACTTGTGGGCGCGACGTTCTATTTTTAGCTTGAGTTGCGCTAATATTATGGTCACCGAGGTCTTTCTACCTCAGTTGCTGGTAGCAATAGTGTTTAATTAAGCCTGTCGACGAACTTGAATTTTCACTTAAACCCTTGAACCTTTACTTAAGCCAGAGCGCTCAAATAACTTCAATATGAACCTACAAACTATTATAAAAAAACTAGACGTCTATGAACGCTTAATGCGTTTAGATAAGCCCATCGGTATTTTATTATTGTTATGGCCAACGCTTTGGGCGCTGCTGATTGCTGGGCACGGCAAGCCAGACTGGATTGTGGTGATGATATTTTTTACAGGCACCGTGCTGATGCGGAGCGCTGGATGTGTGATGAATGATATTGCTGATAGTCAATATGATGGCTTGGTCGCACGCACGCGGCATCGACCTTTAGTGAACAATGAAGTGAGCAAGAAAGAAGCCTATCTATTGGCTGCTGGTTTAAGTATGGTTGCGTTCGGTTTGGTGTGTATGCTTAATGCATTAACAGTTAAGCTGTCATTTTTGGCTTTGTTGTTGGCAGCAAGTTACCCTTTTACCAAGCGATTTTTTGCGATTCCACAGGCGTATTTGGGCATCGCTTTTGGTGCTGGAATCCCAATGGCATTCGCCGCTATTTTGGGCTACGTACCGCCAGTGGCATGGCTGTTACTATTAGCTAATGTATTTTGGGCAGTGGCTTATGATACTGAATATGCCATGGTTGATAGGGATGATGATTTGAAAATTGGCATTAAATCCTCTGCCATTACTTTTGGGCAGTTTGACGTAGTCATCGTGATGATTTGCTATGGGATTACATTGCTCATACTTGCAATGTGTGGGGTTTGGCTAGTCATGGGATATGCCTATTATCTTGGCTTAATAGCCGCAGCGGCAGTGGCGATTTACCATTATTATTTGATAGGAGCGCGTGAAAAAACCAATTGCTTTAAGGCTTTTTTACATAACAATTGGTTTGGTTTTGCGGTGTTTGCCGGTTTGGTTTTGCAGTATTTATCAAAATAATGACTAATCAGTCTTAAGTTTTATTTCTTGGGCTTTATTTCCGACTCAATTGTTGGTAAGTCCCATTCAATCTCGTTTGCTTCAGATTGATTTTTAGCAGCGCTAGCTTTGACTTTGCTCTTGGTTTTCGGTTTATCTTCATTTGGAAACTCTAGAGAAAAATCTAGGAGATTGTTTTTATCAGCAACCACTTTCTCGCTATCGTTTAATACAATCTCTTCGTTGAACATATTGGCTTTATGCTCTGTAGCATATTCAACTTTTTCTGTAGGCAAGCTAAAGTTAATTTCTTCCGCCGAAAAAAATGACTCATCATCTTTAGAGATAGCAGTTCTCTCAGGCATTTCAAATTCCAATGCATCATCTTTGGTGCTGAGAGTTGGCGATGGCTCATCATGCGGTATCATATTCACTTCGTACGATGTTTCATCATTGAATGAATTAAAGTTAGATTTGGTGCCAGGCTGCGTGTCGTTAAGCTCGTCTTTAGATTCAGCGCTGACATCTGTCAGTGGTTCAATATCGGTAAACAATGCATCATTAAAGCTAGTATTTGCAATATTAATAGCAGCTACGCTTGGCTGACCTACTTTAGCTTGATTCGAATCTGGCTGATCTGAGCTAGCTTTAAATATCGTAGGATTAGCGTACTCCAAGTTTTTAGCGATATTTTTCAAGAAGAAAAGGTCATTAAATGCACCTTGATCAAGGCCTTCTCTAGGCTGTGAACGTTTATTGAAAATTAGGTCATTTAAAAAACCAACCGCGTAAGGAGAGCCCCAAACGCCCTCTAAGCGCGTGACAATGTGTGGGTAGCCTTCTATCGATGAATCGTCTGCAGCTAAGTCACCACCAAAATTGGCGGCCTTAATATTAAAGTGTTTGTTACATTCAATGACCGCTGAGTCATATTCAGTTTCTGAATCTTCTTTAGACAGCAAATTAAGCAGTTTTAGCCAAACTGCCGGCGAATCCGCAGGTGAGTTGGTCAAATAGTTTTGCAGTAGTTGAATAGCTAGCGCAGGCCGCCCATGCTCAATAAATACGTCTGCGTCTTCAATGATGCTACTGTGTTCTTCTTTTTCTGCGATACCCATTGCTTGGGCGTCAGCAGCATTCAGACGGTGCATTGGCGTTTCAATAAAGTTAGGCTCATCGAAAGACGGAGTGTTGGCATGGTGCGCATTAAATTCGTTCGGAGAATTCGCACCTAGCTTATTATTAGTACCATCGGAATCTTCATCGTCAAACCAAGTATCTTTAACATGAATTTCTCGGTTAGCAAATTTGCGACGCAGCAACTCAAAAAGAGCGATAGCGACCAATATGACAAGTGCTATTTTAAAGAATTTTAACCAATCGAAACGCTCACTTTCCTCTTTAGATTTTTGAGCTTCCGTTACCAGTTGAGCGTTGCGTGATTGCAAGCTGGCAATTTGTTTTTCTAAGTGCGCTAAACGATTGGACATTACAGTCACTTCATCCATCGTATCCGTGGCAGATTGCGTGGCTGCCACCTCATCTGGCCTTGCTACATCAATTTCAGTGGCTAATCTAAGTGATAAGCCTGGTTTTTCGCTACCCTCAGCTGCATTGGTGTTGCCCGCAGAAATTACCAAAAATGGTTTGTCGGCTGATGGCTTGTGTTCACGCACATCAGCATTGACTTTATTTTCCGCGCTTGAGTTAGATTGAGGGGTTGGACTGGTGTTTTGTTTGCCTGTATAAGCTTCGCTCAGTTTTTCATCAACTGAACTAATTTTCTTAGGTTTCTTTTTCTTAAGCGATTTTTTTACTGTAGCTTGCTCAGGAATGGCTTCATCAGCTTGCTCTGTTACTTCGGGGGCATATAATTTTTTGCTACTACTTTGAGGTGATTTGCGACTTTGCTTTTTTGTATCACTAGCGCTTGGTTCAATATTAGCGCTGTCATCACTAATGTTCGCTTTCTCTGTAGCTGAGATTGGCGCTGGATCGAGAAGTAATACATAGTCACGATTTACATTAGGCTCGCAATGAAATGAAACGCGTAAGTTTACAATGGGCTCAGTAATGACATCATTAGTGCTAATCGTCAGCTGGTAGTTGCCATTGATTACCTTCAGATTGACTGATGCTCTTTTGAAAGCCGGAACCTCACCAACATCGGTTGCACTAAAGCAGCTGGAATCGGGTGCAGATTCAATATCTGTTACGTTTACTCTAGCTAAAAATTTTTCACCTAAATTAGATTTAAGTTCAGCGTCACCCAAACCCAAGGCGAAACTCAGGTTTGCATAACAAAATAATGATAAAAGCGTGAAAAATCTCAATTTTTAAGTATGCTTCCAAAAGTGTGTATTACTTAGATTAAAGCTGAGTATAAAGAATGACTTTACCTACAAACTTAAATATTATTTAATATCCTAGCATAAGTCACGTAAAACAATATAATAATGCTGGCTAAAACACCCAAAAGGGTTATACTTTTTTGAATGAAATTCACTGGGCATTTTAGTGAAATTTTCCAGTGAAAAAAGTAATTACTCATTAATTTTACATAATGAAACTTACACTTCAGGTTACAAATTTCGTTAAATCTAAAATATTTAATAAATTTCATTCATATACTGAACATATTGTTTGACAAAGCACTAGGCTTCAGCATAAAATCCGCCTCTTAATTTTTTTAGCTCACAGTATTGGTAACACGATGAAAACCTTTTCAGCAAAATCACATGAAGTGAAGCGCGATTGGTTTGTGGTTGATGCCACAGACCTAGTTCTAGGCCGTTTAGCTAGCGCGGTTGCACACCGTTTACGCGGTAAACATAAAACTATTTACACACCTCACGTTGATACAGGTGATTATATTGTCGTTATTAACGCCGATAAATTAAAAGTGACTGGTAACAAAGCTGACGGTAAGCTTTACCACAGTCACTCAGGTTATCCTGGTGGTATCAGCACAACAACTTTCTCTAAAATGCAAGACAAGTTTCCAGGTCGCGCGTTGGAAAAGGCAGTAAAAGGTATGTTACCTAAAGGTCCTTTAGGTTATGCAATGATCAAAAAAATGAAAGTTTATGCTGGCGACAAGCATGAACATGCGGCGCAACAACCGCAAACATTGAAAATCTAAGGATATATAAAGATGATCGGTAAATATAATTATGGTACAGGCCGCCGCAAGAGTTCAGTAGCGCGGGTGTTTATGAAAGTTGGTAAAGGTAACATCGTTGTTAACGATAAGCCTGTTGATGAATACTTCTCACGTGTAACAGCACGTATGATTTTACGTCAACCACTTGAATTGACTAATAATCTAACTAGTTTCGATATTATGGTAAACGTTATCGGTGGTGGTGAATCTGGCCAAGCTGGTGCGGTACGTCATGGTATTACACGTGCTTTGATTGACTTTGATGCTAATTTGAAAAGTGCATTGTCACATGCTGGTTTCGTAACACGTGATGCTCGTGAAGTTGAACGTAAAAAAGTTGGTTTCCGTAAAGCGCGTCGTCGTAAACAATTCTCTAAACGCTAAGCTTTTAATAAGTTTTGGGCGGTTGAGGTACGAAAAGGTCGCTATTGCGACCTTTTTTGTTTTGGTGTTTACGTGCAGTTTTGTTATGCTAAGTTTATGGTGATGCTCTAATGAGTGATAAAAAATTGACGAATCAAAAATTAAAAGTTGGTATTGTTGGCGGCACTGGATATACGGGCGTAGAGTTGTTGCGTCTATTGAGCATTCATCCCAATGTTGAATTAACAGCAATCACGTCACGTGGTGAAGCTGGCTTGCCGGTCGCTGATATGTTTCCTAGCTTGCGTGGTTATGTCGATTTAAAATTTACAGATCCAGCACAATCAAATTTAACTGAATGTGATGTGGTGTTCTTTGCAACACCGCACGGCGTGGCGATGAACCAAGCTCAAGCGTTGTTGGATGCGAATGTGAAGGTGATTGATCTGGCGGCAGATTTCCGTTTGCAAGACACAGCCACTTTTGAAAAGTGGTACAAAATGCCGCATAGCTGTCCTGACATACTTAAGAAAGCCGTGTATGGAATCCCAGAGTTGTATCGTGAGCAGATTAAATCAGCACAAGTGATAGGTAATCCTGGCTGTTATCCAACAACCATTTTATTGGGTTTGGCGCCGCTACTAGAGCAAGGTTTGATTGATTTTACTGCGCCGATAATTGCTGACTCGAAATCTGGTGTTTCTGGCGCGGGTAGAAAAGCTGAAGTGACGACTTTGTTTGCCGAGTCTAGCGATAATATGAAGGCTTATGGTGTGAGTGGGCATAGGCATCACCCAGAAATTCACGCCCAGCTCACACAGTTGGCAGGTGAAAATGCGCAATTTATTTTTGTGCC
>JAYTRW010000460.1:0-9727 GCA_043745985.1 Methylotenera sp. | reverse complement strand
TTCAGCTCCACACAGTCCGCAACCAGTCTTACCCGCTAAAGTGCGGCGTCGCTCTTTGAGTTGCATAAAACGTTCACTAGCAATTTCACAGTGTAACTCTATGCCGTTACTTTGCACCTGCACTTCAATACTATACAACTCGCTAGCACTCTGCACGATGCCTTCGCTAAGCGAAAAACCCAGTGCAAAATCCTCTAAATCCTGCGCAGTTGCCAACATCACCGCATGCGAAACGCCATTGTAAATAAGTGCTACAGGCGTCTCTTCTGCTAAACAATCTTGTGCGCTTTGCAAAATGCCATCACGCCATTGTGTTACATTAAATGTGCTTAATGGCACATCTAAAACTTTCATTTCAATCAATTTTTGCTGCTTGTAAATCTCTACCAGCAAACGCTAATTGTGCCTCACTAAAAGTTTTGTAATGCTGCTGCCAGTCAGAAAGCTGATTCACGCGTGTCACTTGTACAGCGGTTACCTTGAACTCAGGACAGTTAGTTGCCCAATCTGAGTTTTCCGTCGTAATCACGTTTGCACCAGACTCTGGGTGATGGAACGTGGTGTAAATCACACCAGGTTGCACACGCTCAGTAATTTTTACACGCAATACAGTTTCACCTGCACGACTCGCTATGCCCACCCAATCACCTTCGTTAACGCCACGTTCTGCTGCATCATGCGGGTGAATTTCCAAAATATCTTCACTATGCCAAGCCACGTTTTTAGTACGGCGTGTTTGTGCGCCTACGTTATATTGTGAAAGAATACGACCTGTTGTTAAAATTAATGGGAACTTAGGCGTTACTTTTTCAGTGGTCGCTACATATTGCGTCACGAAGAATTTACCTTTACCTCGCACAAACTCGTCGATATGCATGGTTGGCGTACCAGTTGGTTGCTCGTCGTTACATGGCCATTGAATGCTGCCCAACTCATCTAGTTTTTGGAAGCTAACACCCTTAAACGTTGGCGTTAAGCTTGCTACTTCATCCATAATTTCAGAGGCATGTTTATACTCCATCGGGTAGCCAAGTGCATTTGAGAACTTCGCCGTCACTTCCCAATCTTCCATACCATTCTTTGGTGTCATTACGCGGCGTACAGGTGAAATACGGCGCTCAGCATTGGTAAACGTACCGCTCTTTTCTAAGAATGACGCGCCTGGGAAGAATACGTGCGCGAACATTGCCGTCTCATTCAAGAACAAATCTTGCACAATGACACATTCCATATTCTCTAGTGCATGCGTTACATGTTGCGTATTAGGGTCAGACTGCACAATATCTTCGCCAACGCAGTAAATCGCTTTAAAACTGCCTTCAATGGCATTATCCAGCATGTTAGGGATACGTAAACCAGGGTCATTACTTAGTGGACGACCCCACGCACCTTCAAATAGCGTACGCGTAGCCTCATCTGACACGTGACGATAACCTGGGTATTCATGCGGCATAGAACCCATATCACATGAACCCTGCACGTTATTTTGACCACGTAATGGATTAACGCCCACACCTTCGCGGCCAATGTTAGCGGTCGCCATGGCTAAGTTGGCAATACCCATCACCATGGTAGAACCTTGGCTGTGCTCGGTAACGCCTAAGCCATAATAAATCGCAGCATTGCCGCCAGTGGCATATAACCTTGCCGCTGCGCGCAACTCTTCAGCTGGCACGCCCATAGCCAAACCTAATACTTCAGGTGAGTTTTGTGGGAGCGCAACGAAATCACGCCATTCTACAAATGAGTCCCACTCGCAACGCTCTTTTACAAATGCTTCATTGACCAAGCCTTCAGTCACAATGACGTGGGCAATGGCAGAGATTAATGCCACGTTAGTACCTGGTTGCAATTTGAGATGATAGTCTGCTTTAACGTGAGGAGAGTTCACCAAATCGATCGCACGTGGATCGGCAATAATCAGTTTTGCACCTTCGCGCAAACGACGTTTCATTTGTGAAGCAAATACTGGATGACCATCGGTAGGATTAGCACCAATCACAAAAATCACATCTGACTGCATAACCGAGTCAAAGGTTTGCGTACCCGCTGATTCGCCTATTGTTTGTTTTAAACCATAGCCTGTTGGACTGTGGCAAACGCGTGCGCATGTATCAACGTTGTTGACACCGAATACCGCACGTACTAATTTTTGTACGACATAAACCTCTTCATTGGTACAGCGTGACGATGTAATCCCGCCCACAGAGGCTTTGCCATATTTGGCTTGAATACGGGTAATTTCATTGGCAGCATAACTAAATGCCTCATCCCAGCTTACTTGCTGCCATTCATCGCGAATACTCTTACGTATCATTGGTGTAGTAATGCGGTCTTTATGCGTTGCATAACCCCATGCAAAACGACCTTTTACGCATGAATGTCCGTGGTTTGCACCACCATTTTTGTTGGGGACCATGCGAATGATTTCTTCGCCCTTCATTTCCGCATCAAATGAGCAACCCACGCCGCAATAAGCACAAGTGGTGGTCACACTATGTTCAGGCACGCCATGATCAATCACAGTTTTTTCAATCAATGTTGCCGTTGGGCAAGCTTGCACACAAGCGCCGCAAGACACACATTCTGAGTTCATAAAATCGGTCACGCCAGCGGCTACTTTTGATTCAAAGCCACGACCAGAGATAGTTAATGCAAACGTTCCTTGTGTTTCTTCACAAGCGCGCACACAACGTGAGCAGACGATACATTTACTTGGGTCAAAAGTGAAATAAGGATTGCTTTCATCTTTTTCGGCTTTCAGATGATTTTCACCTTCGTAACCATAACGCACTTCACGCAAACCAACTGCGCCAGCCATATCTTGCAGCTCACAATCGCCATTGGTTGCGCAAGTTAAGCAATCTAATGGATGGTCTGAAATATAAAGCTCCATCGTGCCGCGACGAATATCGGCAAGTTTAGGCGTTTGTGTATGTACTTTTAAACCTTCAGCTACAGGCGTAGTGCATGAAGCAGGATAGCCGCGACGGCCTTCAATTTCTACCACACACAAGCGGCATGAACCAAATGGCTCTAACGAATCTGTAGCACAGAGTTTAGGTACGTTAATGCCAGCCATAATTGACGCTCGCATTATAGACGTACCTTCGGGCACTGTGATTTCTCTATCATCAATCATTAACGTTACTTGAACGTCTGAGCTACTCGCAGGCGTACCATAATCTAATTGATCATCATAATTGGTGCGGCTGTGTTCATGTTGATGATGCGTGTTGCTATATTTAATATCGTCCATTTTAATACTCCGACCTACTTAGCTATTCCGAAATCTTCAGGGAAATGATTCATTGCGCTCAACACTGGATATGGCGTCATGCCACCCAATGCACATAGAGAACCATTCAACATAGTGTCGCTTAAATCGCGCACCAACTTAATATTTTTAAGCGTGTTTGGCGTTGGCTTATTCTTAGTGGCGATAATTTTATCAATGACCTCAACGCCACGGGTTGAACCTATGCGGCATGGCGTACATTTTCCGCATGATTCAATCGCGCAGAATTCAAATGCGTAACGTGCCATTTTCGCCATATCGACTGTGTCATCAAACGCGACAATACCGCCGTGGCCTAAAACTGCCCAAATATTATTAAACGCTTCGTAATCCAAAGGCGTATCAAACTGGCTTTCTGGCAAAAATGCGCCCAGCGGCCCGCCGACTTGCACTGCGCGAATCGGCTTACCTGTAGCTGAACCGCCACCATAATCATATAGCAGTTCACGCAAGGTAATACCGAACGCAAGCTCTACCAGCCCGCCATGTTTTAAATTACCTGCCAATTGAATTGGCAAAGTACCGCGTGAGCGTCCCATGCCGTAGTCCGCATAAAATTGCGCACCCTTATCTAAAATAATCGGCACAGTCGCCAATGAGATGACATTATTCACAACAGTTGGTTTGCCAAACAAACCTTCAATGGCTGGTAGCGGTGGTTTAAATCGAACTACTCCACGTTTACCTTCTAAGCTTTCAAGTAATGAAGTTTCTTCACCACATACATAAGCGCCAGCTGCGCGACGAACTTCTAAATTAAAAGTATGTGTTGAACCACAAATTTTTTCGCCTAAGTAGCCAGCCACCTCTGCCTTAGCAATGGCTTCATTTAAAGCTTTAAGCGCATGTGGGTACTCACTACGCAAATAAATATAACCTTGTGTCGCGCCTACTGCTACACCCGCAATCGTCATGCCTTCAATCAGCACAAACGGGTCATCTTCCATAATCATGCGATCTGAAAATGTACCTGAATCACCTTCATCCGCATTACATACAATGTATTTTTGGTCAGATTTACAACCTAATACAGTACTCCATTTAATGCCAGTTGGGAAAGCCGCACCACCACGACCACGCAGACCTGAATCTGTGACGGCTTTAACAATTTCAACACCTGATAGCGTAAGCGCCTTCTTAAGGCCTTTGTAGCCATCATGAGCAATGTAATCATCTAAAGAAACTGGGTCGGTAATGCCAACACGCGCAAACGTTAAGCGCTGTTGTTTTTTTAACCAATCAATCTCTTCGGTTAAACCTAAGCTCAAAGGATGAGTCTTAGCCTGTAAGAAATCTGCGTCAAATAGTGAAGGGACGTCTTTGGCCTTAACGGGACCATAGGCAACACGACCTCGGTCTGTTGCCACCTCAACCATTGTTTCTAGCCAATAAAGGCCACGAGAGCCATTACGGATAATGGTTATTTCTAAACCGCGTTTTTTTGCCTCCAGAGCAATCGCAGCCGCCACCTTTTCAGCGCCCATTGAAAGCGCGCTAGAGTCGCGAGGAATATATACTTTAGTTGTCATCATTTAAGCCTTTGCCTCTGCAATCAATGCATCTAAATCTTCAGCAGAAACACGACCATACAACTCTTCATCCATCATCACAGCAGGTGAAAGTGCACAATTACCTAAGCAATACACGGCCTCGAGCGTAATCGCATCATCAGAAGTCGTTTGGTGATAATCTACATTCAAGCACTTTTTAGCATGTGCCTCCAATGCTTCAGAACCCATAGATTGGCAAGATTCAGCACGGCAAATTTGCATCACATGCCGACCTGGTTTGTGCGTACGAAAATGATGATAAAAAGTCACCACCCCATGAACCTCAGCCACCGATAAATTCAGTGCCCGACCAATTTGAGAATAAGAAGATTCTGGCACATATCCAATATCATCCTGAATGGCGTGCAGTAGCGGCATTAGCGCACCTGGCATGTGTTGATGCTCAATAATCAGTGCGCCTAATTTGGCATCTAAATCTTGTTTTGATTGTAAATCTTGCAACTTATTCTCTCCAAAACATCTAACATTATATTCATATACGCATTAGTATAATACACTTGCTAAATTGTTACCAATTCGACAAGCAATGGCTAAAAAAGTGCTTAATTCTTCAAAAATGCTTACTCAAACACCGCAACAAAAACTGATAGACCAATTTGGTCGCACAGTAGATTACATTCGCCTATCTATTACTGATCGCTGCGATTTTCGCTGTGTGTATTGCATGTCAGAAGACATGACATTTTTACCGCGCGATGAAGTATTAAGCCTCGAAGAGTGCGCCCGGCTCGTTAAAATATTTGTTGGGTTAGGTGTGAGCAAAGTACGCATTACGGGCGGCGAGCCATTAGTACGTAAAAATGCATTATGGCTTTTTGAAGAAGTTGGCAAACTTGAAGGGCTCAATGAGTTAGTACTCACTACTAACGGAAGCCAGCTAGAGAAGCAAGCCCAAGATTTAAAAAACGCAGGTGTGAAGCGCATTAACATTAGCGTAGACAGCCTCAATGCAGAGCGCTTTAAGAAAATTACGCGCACTGGCGAGCTGGATAAAGTATTGCGCGGTATACAAGCAGCCAAACAAGCAAGCTTCGAAAATATCAAATTAAACACCGTACTCATGCGCGGTATGAATGATGATGAAGCACTGTCATTGGTAAAATTTGCTATCGATGAAGCAATCGATATTTCATTCATTGAAGAAATGCCTTTAGGCGAAGTAGACCACACAAGAGAATCCACATTTTGCAGCAATGAAGATACGCTTAAAATACTCCAAAGTGAGTACCCACTTATCGCCAGCACTGAAACAACTGGCGGCCCAGCCCGTTATTGGCGAGTGGCGAATACCAACACCAAGATTGGCTTTATTTCACCACACAGCCATAACTTTTGTGAAAGCTGCAACCGCGTCCGTATTACCTGCAAAGGCGAACTATACTTATGTTTAGGGCAAGAAGATAAAGTTGATTTAATGCCGCTTTTACGCGCAAACCCAAATGATGATCAAGCGATCATTGATGCAATTTTAGCCAGCATGACAATCAAACCTAAAGGTCATGACTTTGATTTACGTCGTGCAGAACCTGCGGTAATAAGGTTTATGTCGCACACGGGTGGTTAGTTATACTTCAACAACGCATCTTAAATAATTTACTCATGCCTATTTCAGCAATCATCCTCTCAGGCGGCCGCGCTACTCGTATGAACGCTGTAGACAAAGGTTTGGTGCTTTTACAAAACAAACCACTCATTCAGCACGTCATTGAACGTTTAACACCACAAGTTGATGAAATACTCATCAATGCCAATCGAGAGCTTGCCCAATATCAAGCTTTGGGCTATATCGTCCTGCAAGACGAAGTGGAAGATTTTTTAGGGCCGTTAGCTGGGTTTAGCTTGGGCTTGCAACACGCCAAGCATAATTATGTACTTACCGTGCCTTGCGACTCTCCATTATTGCCAGTTGACTTAGCGCAACGCCTAATGGCAGCTCTAGTTGAACACAAGGCAGAGATTGCCGTAGCGACTAGTGACGATAACACTCACCCTGTATTTTGTTTGTGCAAAAAAACTGCGCTACCATCCCTTATGGCTTATCTGCAGCAAGGTGAGCGCCGCGTGAGCACCTGGCAAAAAAGCCAGCAATATATTGAAGTAGATTTTAGTGACGGCAACAAAGCCTTCACGAACCTAAATACGTTTGAAGATTTAGCAGCATTAGCACTGAAATTAAGTGAAAAATAATTAATTATTCCAAATGAACTTTAAAAATCGGTTTAAAAAAATGAGCTTTAAAAAATGATAGACACTTCATTATCTGAAATCATTTCCAATCCTAGCTGCATGGATGACTACGATCCAAACTCCATGCCTGTGGCTAAAGCAAGGCAATTCATCAAACAGTTTTTAAGCCCAGTCATCGCGACTGAAGTTTTACCGATTCGCGAGAGTTTAGGTCGTGTACTGTCGGCAGACATATTATCACCAGCCAACGTACCCAATTACGATAACTCAGCGATGGATGGTTATGCGTTCAATTCCGCAGACATTGATAAGTCTACCGAGTTAAAAGTAATAGGATCTGCTTTTGCAGGCAAAGCATTTGTCGATGGCATTCAATCTGGGGAATGTGTACGCATTATGACTGGCAGCATGATACCCAAAGGCGCAGACACAGTCATTATGCAGGAGCGGGTAAAAGTTGAAGGCGACTTGATTCGCTTTACAGAAGTGCCAAAACCAAAAGCGAACGTACGTTACACAGGTGAAGATTTGCAACTAGGCAAGATTGTGTTAGCTGCAGGCAACATGATGCGTGCGGCAGATTTAGGTTTAATCGCCTCACTTGGGATTGGCGAAGTGAGTGTATATCGTCGGCTGAAAGTGGCTTTTTTCTCCACAGGCGATGAATTGGCCAGTATTGGTAAGCCCTTGCAAGAAGGTCAAGTATACGACAGTAACCGCTACACACTTTACGGTATGCTAAACCGCCTTGGCGTCGAAATTATCGATATGGGCGCAATTGCTGATGACCCTGAGTTGCTTGAAAAGACTTTGCTGTACGCTGCAAAACAAGCCGATGTGGTCATTACTAGTGGTGGCGTTTCTGTGGGTGAGGCTGACTATATGAAGCAGTTACTAGCTAAACACGGCCAAGTAATGTTTTGGAAAGTCGCCATGAAGCCTGGGCGCCCGTTAGCGTACGGTAAAATCCAAGCAAGCCTTCAAACAAACCATGATACGCATGCACATTACTTCGGTTTACCTGGCAACCCAGTAGCTGTGATGGTCACGTTTTATCAATTTGTACGTGAAGCCATGCTAGTGTTAATGGGGCAAACCAACCCTGCACCATTACCCACGTTTAATGTTGTATGTACCGAGAGCATCAAAAAACAAACGGGACGTACAGAGTATCAACGCGGCATATTATTTGCTAATGACGATGGTCTATGGAAGGTCAAACCGACGGGCGCACAAGGCTCTGCGATTTTAAGCTCTATGTCATTAGCAAATTGTTTTATTGTTCTTGATGAATCAGTTGGCAACTTAGATGCAGGCGCCTTAGTACAAGTGCAAGTCTTGGATGGGCTGGTTTAATTGCTTTTTAGATTCATGATCAGCTTGTTGTATAATTTTCAGTTAACTTAAAATCCTTTAGCGATTTTCTGTCATCATTTTACTAACTATTTGGAATATTTGTGTCTTTGAACATAGCCGTCAATCATTCCAATCACAGTCAATCTGGTGCAATCAATGTTAATAGCAACACGCTTATATGGGCGATTGTCTGCTCAATCTTGCTACATATTTTACTCGCGTTTATTATTCCCAATGTTAAGTTTGAGGCTGTTAAAAAACCAGTTTTGTTGACTGTTGAATTAAGTAAAAAGCCTGAACCACCGCCTGTTGTTATACCTAAGCCTGTCAAAGCAGAGCCTGAGCCGATTAAACCAAAAATAGAAGCCAAGCCTGAGCTCAAACCCATCAGCAAGCCTTTACCAACAACAACCGTGGTAAAAAACGAATCTACGTCCGCTGCTCCGCCGCAACCAGCTGTGACACATCAAGCAGAAGTAATTGCAATCGCACCTAAGGCAGATGCAGCGCCATCCCCCATGCCACCTGCGCCTGTAGCAACACCAGAGCCACCGAAACCTACAGCACCAAGCCAAGAAGACCTAGATGATGCTCGCGGCAGATATGGCAATACTCTTTGGGGCGCGATTGGTAAACATAAACAATATCCTCGCATTGCACAAATGCGCGGCTGGCAAGGTGAAGCCATTGTTGAGTTGCAACTGGATGGCAATGGAAAACTTAAATCAAAAAAAATCATTCAATCAAGCGGTTTTGAGAGTTTAGATAAACAAGCCTTAGAAATGGTTGAAAAAGCCGCTCCATTCCCAGCGCCACCAGAAGCGTTACGCGGCAGTAATTTCAGCATCAAAGTGCCTATCCCATTTAAACTTGAAGAGCAGTAGCTTTCAAGCCCATCACAAATAACTTGCTAGCATGATTAAAAAAAACAAATCTCTAAAAGATTTATTGCTGATTCATGAAGTAGCCTTTATTTTACTCATTATATTGGCTGCAACAGCGGGCGCCATTGGTATTCACTTATGGGAAAAATCCAGCCAAGAGGCTAGCCGAATAAGTTCGCTTGTCACTGAGGTACAACAAACTCGTGGAGATTTATATCGTCAAATCAAAGAGTTATTTGACGCCTACTTTTTAGATGACTCAGGTGCGCGCGCAGAGTACGACAACTTCACCATTACTGTTGAAGCACATTTTGCACAATTAAAAAAAATCACCGTAAGCGAAGCTGAAAAAGCCGCCATTAATGACTTGCATGAGAATTATAAAAAATTCGTTGTTGAAACTCCCATACTATTTGACCAATACCGAGCAA
>JAYTRW010000459.1:0-3152 GCA_043745985.1 Methylotenera sp. | reverse complement strand
GTGGGCGCAATTTTGGCGCACTGTATTGTTCGGCTAAGTGGCGATATGTGGAGACAGGCTCTAAATCACCTTGCTCGCAAAGCCAATTAAACCAATAATTGCCAATGGCAACATGACCAATCTCATCGCGTAAAATAATATCTAATATTTCGGTTGCTGCCACATCCCCGACTTGTGCCAACTTGGCTCTTAACTGTGGCGAAGCATCTAAGCCACGTGCTTCCATGGTACGTGGTACTAAGGCGATGCGAGCCAGCACGCTGTCTTTAGTTCTTTCTGCCATTTCCCATAAGCTATTGTGCGCATCAAAATAACCGTAATCAAAACTCAAGGTCTGTAAATGTGCACTCAGCAGACTAAAATGATAAGCCTCTTCATCGGCGACTTTAAGCCAATCCGCATAGAACTGAGCAGGCATTTCTGCAAAGCGCCAAATCACGTCTAGCGCCAAATTAATGGCGTTAAACTCAATATGGGCAAGCGCGTGAATCAGAGCCACACGGCCTTCTAACGTATTCATGGCACGGTGCTTGAGTAACCTAGGGCCAATGAGTTGCGGCCTTTCAGGTCTTCCAGGAACGGGCAGATGTGCAGATATAGATTGATTGAGGTCTAGCAAAATATTGCCAGCTAACCAATTGCTGGCAAGCTGGCGCACTGCATTGGCTTTCATCACAGCATTTGTTTCAGCCAAGCAAGCAAGAGCTGCTTGGCGAAGTTCTATCTGTGTAGCACTTGTGGTCATTTAAATAATATTTCAGTCACAATTACTGCAAAGGAATGAAATCTAGCTCGCCCGCTTTCATGTCTGGCACCATGATGTATTTTTCATCTTTGGTAATCGCAATGTCCGCAGCTGATTGATAGCCGCCTTTTACTAAAGCAACATCACCTTTAGTGTTCACGCTAAATACCTTACCGTTCTTCCAGTCGCTTACGTACATTGTGCCATTAGAGCGATGCAATAAGCCATCTCCACCACCGAAACCTTCTGCAACATCGTTGAGCGCTTTGGTTTCTGTATTCAAGCTATAAAGTATGCCCGAAGCGAAATCAACGTAAATTAACACCTTGCCAGTATCATCAGCAAGTAAGCCATTTGGCGCTTTAACGCGCGCATCTTGCACATCGTTAATGAGCAGCTTAACCTCACCCTTTGGGCTAATTTTATAAATAGCGCCACCTTTGCCTGAACCAAACAAGTCGCCACTATCGCTCACATATAAATTACCTTGAGGGTCGGCCTCTAAATCGTTTAAAAATTGAGGCTTAACTGGAAATGCACTGGCAGGTACAAATGTTTCTACTTTGCCATCCAAATCAATTTTCATGATTTTTGTTTTATCGGCTACGTACAAAGTTTTACCAATAATAGCTAAACCTTTTGGATCATCCAAACCTGTTGCAAATACACGTTTTTTGCCATTTTCGATCACAGTAACTTGACCGTCACCATCTTTGCCAAACTCATTGATTTCAGACACGTAAATTTTGCCATTTTTGGCTTGAACCGCTGACTCTGGTGTTTTCAACCCTGTGATTTTTTGCATCACACCTTGATTACTTTTCACTTCAGTTGCACAACCTGTTGCTAGAAATGCCAACATTAACGTACTTAATATTAATTTTTTTTGCATGATTTACTTCCTATTGATTTTAAAACTATAAAGAGGTGACACTAACAACTTCTAATAAAAACTAACTTTAGTATCGTTTTGCGCGCCTATCAAACCACATGGCAACTTAGATTCTGATTTAACGCCATCAGACGAAGGATTAATGGAGAGTTTGGTCATTAAGTCTTGCATGGCCAAACCATAAACTTTATTAAGATGGTATTTAGTACCATTATCAAAACTGGTATAACCAAGCTGCTGTGCCTCGCCCACATAAGTGCCGAGCACATCACCTTTACCTGAGAATACGGTAGCGACCAGTTTGCTATGATAGACCTGCATTTGCGGGTTATAAAACACACTTGGCTTAATGCGGATAATCGTATCAGCAGTTTCATTAGCCTGACAAAATGCCATTTCACTATGCTTTTCTTGCAAGGCTTTTAAAGCAATAGGTTCGACCAATGGACCTTGCGCAAACCAATAATCATAGTAAGGCGCCAATAGGTGTACGCTGTAGTTGTAATCATTCGGGCTGATATACAACAAGGTTTTTGTGTTCGATTCGGCAGCTAATACTGATGCTGAAAGGCTCGCAAGCAATAACACACTGGCTAATTTTTTAGTAAAACTTATCATAGATTGACTCCTGATGTCATTCATAGCTACCTTTGTATATCTAACTTAACAGTTAGTGTCTGAAGAATAGACTTTAGTTCTTACCGAGGATTGAGATGTCAGCTTAGCATAGTCGAATTCACAATTTTAAGGCTTTTCTTAATTGATTAGATTATGCTAAGGTTAAAGAACATAGCTCATGCTTAACTGTATCATAACCTTTATAACATTGTACTCAAACTCACATTAATCAAGAGTTAAAGCACCAACACTTTACAATTTAAGTAAATAAAATGACTAAACAAGACATATTAAAAGCCTTTCAATTTCGCCATGCCTGCAAAGAGTTTGACTCTAGCAAAAAAGTCACTAAAGAAGATATGGATTTCATCTTAGAAACAGCCCGTTTATCACCAAGCTCCTTTGGCTTTGAACCTTGGCATTTTATCGTGGTGCAAGATGCTGAGTTAAGAGAAAAGCTTAAAAATGGTGCTTGGGGCGCGACTAAAAAGCTAGAAACCGCTAGCCACTACGTTGTTTGTTTAACCATGAAATCGCATTTTTTAAAGTACGATAGTCCATACATCAAAGACTTTATGAAAAACGTACAGCATCTATCTGATGAAGTAATAGTGCCAAGAAGCAAGTTTTACAGAGAATTTCAGCAGTCAGATTTTGATTTAAGTGATGATAGAAAGCTGTTTGATTGGGCGGCTAAGCAAAACTATATTCCATTAGCCAACATGATGACGACGGCAGCTATGCTGGGCATAGACTCCTGCCCGATTGAAGGCTTTAAACAGGCTGAAACAGATGCCGTTTTACAGCAAGACTTTGGTATTGATACCACGCAATATGGCGCTTCTTACATGGTGGCTTTTGGCTATAGAGTGAATGAGCCCAAAGTTAAAACGAGAA
>JAYTRW010000458.1:0-3153 GCA_043745985.1 Methylotenera sp. | reverse complement strand
TTAAATCACGTAATTTTGGGTCGTAATGTGGGTTAGGTAGGCAGCGTATATCAAATACAAAGTCGGCATCTAATGGAATGCCATGTTTAAAACCGAATGAGGTGAAGAGTAACGTTAAGCCAGAACTCTCATTGGCTACTGCATCTTTTATCCATGCTCTTAGTTTGTTAGCGCTAATGTAGCTAGTATCAATGACATGCCCTAGCTTGCCCAAATCGCCCAGTAGTTCACGTTCCACAGCAATGCTTTCGGCAAGCGTGGTGGTGTCTTTGCTTAATGGATGTTTACGCCGCGTTTCGCTAAATCGCTTAACAAGTGTTTCGACATTGGATTCTAGAAACAACACCTGAGTAGTAATGCCTTGTGATTTTAATTGCTCAATGTGCGCAGGGAGCGTTTCAATGGCCACGCTGCGACTATCAATACTAATCGCTACGCGGCCATAGTTGGTGGCATTTGCATTGTCTTGTCGATTGTTTTCAGACTGCAAATGTTCTGCAATTTGTGGCAACATCGTGGCGGGCAAATTGTCAACACAGTAATAGCCGCTGTCTTCAAGCGCATGAAGCGCAATGCTTTTGCCAGAACCTGAAAGCCCTGTGACGATGATGAGTTGTTTCATAGCGTTATTTAACTAATTGCTGTTTTTTCATTTCACGTTGCTGACGTTGAGTGAATTGTTTAGTCGCATTAATGCCTCTTAATAATAGCATGTGGTTGCGTATTGCAACCTCTACTAACACGGCTATGTTGCGACCTGCAGCAATAGGAATCTGCACTTTAGCCACCTTCACGCCAAGTACTTCTTCATGCAATTTTTTAATGCTTAGTCGATTGAGTTGTTCTGGTGATTGTTTATCCGCCATCACTAACTGAATAATCAAATCTAGCGGCTTCGTTGGTTTTACTGAGTTATCGCCAAATAGTGCGCGAATATTTAAAATACCCAAACCGCGCACTTCTAAAAAGTCTTGCAATAAAGCGGGACAGCGGCCTTCGATACGTTCTGGTGAAATACGATAGAAATCAACAATGTCATCAGCAATCAATCGATGCCCACGGGAAATTAGCTCTAAAGCCAGTTCGCTTTTACCAATGGCAGCCTCACCTTTAATGAGCGCACCAAAGCCTTGTACTTCCATAAAAACACCATGCGCACTAACTGATTCTGCCACTGCTTGCGCTAAGAAATGGTTGAGAATGTCCATTAGCTCTGGGCTGCGTAATGTTGAAGTGAAGAGTGGCGTGTTGCGAGTATTTGCCTCTTCAATCAGTGTATCGGGTACTTTTTCGCCGTTGGCTACAATCACAGCGGCTAAGTTAGTTGAATATAAATTTGCTATTGCGCCATCTGCCTCTGCCGTTTTTAAGCTGCGCAAATAATCCATTTCAGCACAACCTAATACTTGTACGCGATTAGGATGAACAAAATTGACATGGCCAATAAGCGCCAGAGAAGGCTTTGAAACAGTTTCGCTAGTGAGGGAGTTTAACCCGCCGTTAAGTCCAGCAATCCAATTAAGTTTGAGCTTAAGGCGGGTTTGTTTGAATAGCTCAGCTACATTTATTTGAGCCATAGTAAGCTACAAGGTGAGTGACAAAAATTATTCAATACTTTGGTGCTTAACTGCGCCATTCGTTTTGTGATGATCGGCATGTTTTTCTTTGTGTTTTACGATTTGACGATCGAGTTTATCGGTCAGCATATCAATTGCGCTGTACATATTGTCGTCTGTACAGGCAGCATGTAAATCGTTACCAGGAACATGCAACGTAGCCTCTACCTTTTGGATAAGTTTTTCTACGCTCATGGTCACTTTGACATCAATCACATGATCAAAGTGGTTGCTAATTCGTCCTAGTTTGCTTGTGACATAATCGCGTAATGCAGGAGTTACTTCTAAATGATGACCAGTTAATTGTAAATTCATGACTTGCTCCTTTTTAAGATATTCTCAAAGTTTGAATTTCCTAAAACCTAATGTGTGTGAAAAATATTTAGCACCTTAGATTGAGGATCTTAAAACTTTTCGAACAATTTCAGTTTACTACTTTAACTCACGTCTGTGCCATGCGAATAGAGAATTTTTTATGCTTCTGTTAATTGGATTGCGATGAGTACTTTCAGCTAGCAACCCACTGTAAAAATTAAAGTGATTTCCTTAAGCTGGCTGGCGCAATGTTCAGTGACTCACGGTATTTTGCAATGGTACGGCGTGCAACTACGATACCTTGTTTGGCTAGTAAATCGGTAATTTGACTATCTGAGTAAGGTTTTTTAGGGTTTTCTTGATCCACCAATTGCTTAATCAGCGCGCGAATAGCAGTGGCAGAACAGGTGCCGCCAGTATCTGTTGCAACGGAACTACCAAAAAAATATTTTAGCTCAAAAATACCGCGTGGCGTCAGCATGTATTTGTTGTTGGTGACCCGTGAAATCGTTGATTCATGTAGCTCAAGTTCTTCGGCAATTTCACGCAAGACTAAAGGTTTCATGGCTACTTCACCATATTCTAAGAAGTTACGTTGGCGGTCAGTAATGGCTTGCGATACACGTAAAATGGTAGAAAAGCGCTGCTGAATGTTTTTAATCATCCATTTAGCTTCTTGCATCTGGCTTTGCAAATATTGGCTAGAACTATCGCGATTACGCTTCAAAATACCTGCGTAAAGCTGGTTGATTTTAAGCTTAGGAATTACCGCATCATTCAAGCTGGCGATCCAAATACCTTTTACTTTTTTGATAATCACTTCGTGTTGAATGTAATGTTCAGAACCAATAATGCTGAAGGCGCTACCAGGTCGAGGATTTAAATTGGTAATGACTTGTTGTACACATTTTAAAGTGGCTTCATCACAACCTAGTTCTTTACGCAATTTGCCAAAGTCACGTGCGCCAAGCGCCACTAAGTAATGTTTTGCCATTAATTTGGCTAATTCTAAATGCGGGGTAAATTTGGGCAGTAATTCAAGCTGTAGTTGCAAACATTCGCTTAGATTACGTGCACCGACCCCAACAGGGTCTAGATTCTGAATATGACGCAGGGCCGTTTGTAGCTCTAATACCTCTATTTCTAGCTCTTCTGGCATCTCTTCGACAATTTCTTCGAGCGATGCTTCTAAATAGCCGTCTTCGTTAATGCTATCCACCAA
>JAYTRW010000457.1:0-3158 GCA_043745985.1 Methylotenera sp. | reverse complement strand
AGTGATTTCCATTGCATCTCGACCTAATGTCATCACGCTTTCTGGGGTCATGTTTATTTCCTTTAGAAAAGTTCGTCTTAGAAAGTCTGTCTAAGCCTAGTAAAAAAACAAGTACAGTAAAAATAAGCTTAGTAAAAACTTTGTACCAGCGAACCTAGCAACAATTGCCAACCGTCGACTAATACAAATAACATTAGTTTGAATGGCAGGGACACGATCGATGGCGAGACCATCATCATCCCCATCGCCATCAACACACTAGCAACCACCATATCAATAATCAAAAACGGAATGAATATAGCAAAACCAATTTGAAATGCGGTTTTTAACTCACTCGTCATAAACGCAGGTACTAATACTAATAAAGGCACTTGATCTGGTGTATCAATCTTTTCTATTTTGGCCATATTCACAAATAGAGCTAAATCACCTTCACGAGTTTGCTTCATCATAAAAGCTTTAAGTGGCGCCGCGCCTCTATCCATGGCCTCTTGCATGGTGATTTTATTTTCTGAAAGTGGCTGATAGGCATCTACATAAATTTTATCTATCACTGGGCTCATCACGAAAAACGTTAAAAACAGAGCCAAACCAACCATCACCTGATTTGGCGGTGCAGATTGCGTACCCAAAGCTTGACGTAACAATGACAGTACGATAATGATGCGCGTGAAGCCTGTCATCATCAGCAAGGCAGCGGGTAAGAAGGTAAGTGAGGTCAGCAAAATGAGCGTTTGCAAGCTCAACGTATAGTTTTGACCGCCACCTGCGGTTGGTAGGGAATTCACTAGCGGCATGCCATTTTCAGCCAATGCCGTGCCAGGTAATATCAACATGCTGGCTAAAGTCACTGCGGAACATGCAATGGTTGTATTGAATATAGATTTTAGTAAAGGTGTAGTCATGGCCAACTTAAATTGAATTGTCTGTTTAATTATCTGTATCTTTTTTTTCTAAAATCTTACCTGTTGATTTTAGTAACCATGCGGCAAAGGTATTGCTAAAGCCATCATTGCCTGAATCCGTCATACTTCTACCCATTGGTATGTTTTCAGCAAGGTCGTTCGCGCCACTCTCTAAGTTCGCAAGACTGCTAACTTGTCCAGCAGCGACACCAACCACAATCCAGCGACCACCAACTTCTAACACCACAACACGCTCGCGTGAACCTACACTTACACCACCTACAATTCGAATCACTGATTGCTTGTTGCCCACACCAGGCACCATGCGTTTTAATACCCAAGTAATGAACGCCATCACAGCTAACACCACCGCTAGACCTATCACCATTTTAAGCACGCCACCAGTTGGCGATACCGCAACAACTTCTGCGGACAAAGCCAAGTTCGATGCAAGACTAAGCATGGCTGAAACACTCAAAGTAAAAAAATTGTGATAATTTTTCATTACTAACATTTCTATCAGCGATTAATTTTACGAATACGCTCAGCGGGCGTGATAATGTCAGTTAAACGAATACCAAACTTATCATTCACCACCACCACTTCACCTTGCGCAATTAAGCAGCCATTCACTAATACGTCCATAGGCTCACCCGCCATGCCATCAAGCTCAACCACTGAGCCTTGCGCTAGCTGCAACAAGTTTTTAATCGCAATCTTGGTACGCCCAAGTTCAACAGTAAGTTGCACAGGAATATCCAAAATGAAATCAATGTCATTTTGCGTATCTTGCAATTTATTTTTAGCTGTAAACTCTGTAAACACCTGTGTCTGCTCAATATTCTTGGCTTGTAGAACTGAAGTATCTGTAGCCTCTTGCTCGGCCATCGCCGCGCCCCAATCATCGGTTGCTTCAGCTGTGCTTTGCTCAGCCATCGCTGCACCCCAATCATCTTCGGCTACAGAGGTATCTGCTGTATCATCATTCGCCATAAGGTTCTCCTTTAATATATTCAGTTGAGTTGGATCTTAATAGCTTTTCTACACGAAGTGCGTACTGACCATTAAACATCCCATATTTACAAAGCATGACAGGCACACCATCTACCTGTGCCTCAATAGATTCTTCTATATTGAGTGGCACAACATCGCCCACTTTCATATTTAACACATCACCAATCATCATATTGGTTTTGGCAAGATCAGCCACAATCTCTACCTCTGCTGCTTGTACCTGTTGAGTCATCAGTTTCACCCAACGCTTATCTGTACCTAATACCTCACCTTGTAATGGTGAGCTGAGCATGTCGCGAAGCGGCTCTAACATGGAGTAAGGGAAACAAAAGTGTATCTCGCCACTTGCCGGACCTAACTCGACATTAAACGTGATAGCAATCACCACTTCATTAGGGGTTGCGATATTCGCAAACTGCGTATTCATTTCAGAACGTATGTACTCAAATTGAACTGGATAAACTGGCTCCCACGACTTTGCGTAAGTTTCAAATACAATATTGAGAATACGCTGAATAATGCGTTGCTCAGTCTGAGTAAAATCACGCCCTTCTACACGGGTATGGAAACGACCATCGCCGCCAAACATATTATCCACCACTAAGAATACCAATGTTGGATCGAACACCATCAGTGCGGTGCCGCGTAACGGCTTCATTTGTATCAGGTTTAAATTGGTGGGCACCACTAAGTTTCGAACAAAGTTACTATACTTAGTAATGCGGACAGGCCCTACCGACACATCAACGGTGCGCCGTAAGAAGTTAAACAACTCAATACGCACCAGACGAGCAAATCGCTCATTGATAATCTCAAGCGTAGGCATGCGCCCACGTACAATGCGCTCTTGGGTTGCAAGGTTATAATCTCGCACATCACCCGCATTTGCAGCAGGTTGATCGCTGTCTTGATCGCCATCAACGTCTTTTAGTAAGGCATCAACTTCATCTTGAGATAAAAACTTATCGGCCATGATTTAGTATCGAACGCTTTATTGAATCACGAATGAAGTAAAAAACACGCCTGTTACTTCTTGAGGCTTGGCACCTTTAGAAAAGGGCTTTTTAACCTCGGCAACAATCTCATCACTCAACTTCTGTTTACCTTCAGAAGTTGAAATATCAGAGGCTGTTTTGCTAGTTAACAGCATCAACAAACGACTTCTAACAGCTGGCATTTGAGATTTCAACAGCTCCTCTTGTTCAGGACTAGCCACTTGTAACGAAATCTCCGTCTGTA